>JAEZQS010000005.1 GCA_023412995.1 Pseudomonadota bacterium | reverse complement strand
GCGCACGCGCGCAGCGGCTGGCGCGGCGCCGCTCGGCCCGCACGGGTCGCAGCGCGGCCAGGGCATCCGGCCCGGTGTGTCGGAAGGTCCCTTAAGTTTCCCATAAGCAAAGCCCGCTACCCTGTCGCCTCGTTCCGGTGCGCGCGCAAGATGCATGTCCTGATCGTGGAAGACGACCGCTTGCTGGTCCGCGGGCTCCGCGACGCACTGGCGCGATGGTCGCACAGTTGCCTCTGCGTCGGCGATGCGCCGGGTGCATTGGCCGCTGCGCGTGACGGACGTTACGACGCGATCCTGCTGGATCTCGGCTTGGTCAATGGCGACGGGCTGCAGGTGCTCGTCCAGTTGCGGCGCGAGGGGAATCGTACGCCGGTGCTGGTCGCCACCGCGCGGGACGGCCTGCACGACCGCATCGCCGGGCTCGATGCCGGTGCCGACGATTACCTGGTCAAGCCGTTCCACCTGGATGAACTCGCCGCGCGCCTGCGTGCCGTCCATCGCCGCGCGCACGGCTTGTCGCAACCGCTGGTCGAGGTGGGATCGCTGTCGCTGGACACCCTTTCGGGTGAAGCGCGCGCTGGCGGCGTCCTCCTCCGGCTTTCGCGCCCCGAGTTCGCGCTGTTGTGCGCCCTTGCGGAACGCGCGGGCCGGATGGTCCCCCGCGCAGCGCTCGAACGTGCGCTGTACGGCGATGACGGCGTGGAAAGCAATGCACTCGAAGTGCACGTGCACATGCTGCGCCGCAAGCTGTGGGCAGGCGCCATCCGCACCATCCGCGGCTTCGGCTACATGCTCGTACGCGAGGAGGGTTGCTGATGCGCTCGCTGCGGATGCGGATCGTGGCGTGGGTGCTCGCCGCCATCGGCGCCTTGCTGGTGCCGCTGGTGCTCGCCAGCTACCGCCTCATGATGGAGGAGATGGAGGAGCTGGGCGATGCGCGTCTTGCGCAGGACGCCCGCACCCTCGCTGCCCTGGTTCCCTCAGGCGTGCACCCTGCAGCGCTCGGTGCGTCTCCCACAGCGTCCGGCGCTTCCGAACGAATGGCCGGAACGCCGGGGCACAGTTACGAGGAACAGGTCGGCTTGCAGTTCTGGGCCAATGACAACGAACTGCTTTACGCCTCTGACACCTTCCGCAGCATTGCACTGGACGCGGCACCTGCCGGGTTCGCCGACATCCGCGTTGCCGGCCGGCGCTGGCGCGTGTTCACCGTGCTGGTCGACGGGCACTGGGTGCGCTCCGCGGAACGCTACGACAGCCGGCGCGAAATCGCCCACGCGCTGGCGGTACAGGCCATCACGCCCGTGCTGGTCGGATTGCCCCTGCTGGCCCTCCTGGTCGGATGGGCCGTCCATGGCGGACTCGGCCCCCTGCGCTGGTTGGCCGACCAGCTGGCGCGGCGGCGGCCAGGCCAGACGGAGCCGCTGGGCGGCAGCCTTCCGGTGGAGCTGCAACCGGTTGTCCTGGCACTCAACGGCCTCTTGCAGAGACTGAGCGCCGGCATGGAACGTGAGCGCGAGTTCGCCGCCGATGCCGCGCACGAGCTGCGCACGCCGTTGGCCGGCGCGATGATCCAGGTGGAAAATGCACGCGCGGCCCTGCCGCCGGGAAACACGCGCGACACGCTTGGCGACGCGCGGACCGCGCTGGTCCGGCTGTCGCGGCTGGTCGACCAGCTGCTCGATCTTTCCCGCTGGGACGCAGGGCATGTGCTGCCGATGATGTCAGTCGACCTTGCCGCCTGCGTGGATGCCGAACTGGCCGAACTCGGCGACGCCATCGTCGCGAAAGACATGGAAGTCTCCTTCGACCGGCGCGATGCCCGATGCCTGGTGGCTGGGTGGGAACCGGGCCTTCGAACGCTGGTGCGCAACCTGCTCGACAACGCCGTGCGCCACAATGTGGAAGGCGGGCGCATCGACGTGTCCGTCGCCGTGGACGCCGATGCCGTCTCGCTGGTCGTCGGTGACGACGGTCCCGGCATCGATCCGGCATTGCGATCCGCGATGTTCACGCGCTTCCGGCGGGGCGAGGGGGCGAGGGGCGAGGGCAGTGGCCTGGGGCTGCCGCTGGCCGCGCGGATCGCGGAGGTGCATCACGCCACGCTCGCGATGGAGACGGGGCGCGACGGCCGCGGCTTGCGCGTCGAGGTGCGCTTTCCCCCTGCGCAACCCGCGCAGCCCTGATGCATCCGGGCCCGGGTCACGTCCGCAAGGGCAGCCGATGGTACGCGCCGCGTGCAGCCGCGGTCGCCATGCAGTGGCAGGCGTCGTGCGCCTGGCGCCGGCGCCGGCGTGTCGGCGCGTCAGCCTTCAACGGCAATCCCGGGAGACTGCAATGACGGATGCACCGCGCGACCTCGCGATCAAGGTACCGGCCGTCACCTTGGGATTCTGGGTGATAAAGATCCTTGCGACCACGCTGGGGGAGACTGGCGGGGACGCGGTCACGATGTCGATGGGTTTGGGTTACCTCGTGGGGACGGCGATCTTCTCGGTGACGTTTGTCGCTGCCGTGCTGGTCCAGATCCGCGCGCGCGCATTCCATCCGATGCTGTACTGGGCCACGATCGTGGCCAGCACGACCGTCGGCACCACCCTCGCCGATTTCGCGACCCGCTCGCTCGGCATCGGCTACACCGGGGGATCGACCCTGCTGCTCGCGCTGTTGCTCGCCTCGCTGCTGGTGTGGCAGCGCGTGATGGGCTCGATCGCGGTGGACAGCGTCAGCGATTCGCGCTCGGAAGCGTTCTACTGGACCAGCATCATGTTCTCGCAGACGCTCGGCACCGCGCTGGGCGACTGGGTCGCAGACACCGGCGGCCTTGGCTATGTGGGTGCCATGGTCGTGTTCGGCGGATTGCTGGCGGTGGTGGCGGCATTGTTCTTCCTGACCCGCATCTCGCGCACCACCTTGTTCTGGATGGCCTTCATCCTGACGCGCCCGCTGGGGGCGGTGGTCGGGGATTTCCTCGACAAGCCCGTCGCGAGCGGCGGGCTGGACCTCAGCCGATACGTGGCGTCGGGCGTGCTGCTGGCAGCCATCGTCCTCCTGGTCCTCGTGCTCCCGCAGCGTCCTGCCGAACGTGCCCATTAGGAATGCCTTGCCGCGCTGGCGTGCGATCCCGGCACTGCTGCGCCGGCCGCCGATCCGCATTGCGCTGCTCGTCGCGTTCGCGCTGTTGTTCCTCGGTTCGCGTGGAATCTGGGACCCCGACGAGGGCCGTTACACCAACGTGGCCATCAACATGGTCCAGAGCGGCGACTGGATCGTGCCGCATCGAGACGACGACGTGGCGCACTGGACCAAGCCTCCGCTGACGTACTGGATGGTGGGAGCGAGCCTGGCAACGTTCGGCCGATCCGCCTGGGCGGCCCGCCTTCCCATCGCGCTCGCCTACGTGGCTTGCACGTTGCTTGCCTGGCGGATTGCGCGGCGCCTCTCGCCGGGCTCGGAAATCGTCGCGGCGACGATGTACGCGACGATGCTGCTGCCGTGGATCGCCTCGCAGCTGGTGACCACCGACTTCCTGCTGTCGATGTTCGAGGGAATGGCCATGGCGGCCTACGTCGAGGGGCGCTGGGGCGATCGGCATCCCCGCCGCTGGTTCCTGCTGATGTGGGTGGCGTTGGCCCTGGCATTCCTCACCAAGGGTCCTCCGGCGCTGCTGCCGTTGCCGGGCATCCTTGCCGCCGAATCGGTGCTGCCGGATTCGCGGCGGGTGTTCTCGCCAGCGGGCTTGTGCTTGTTCATCGCGCTGGCCGGATCGTGGTACGTCGCCGCCATCGTCCGCACGCCCGGACTGCTCGACTACCTGATCGGGAGCGAGGTCGTTGGGCGCGTGGCAAGCAACCGGTTCGGACGCCATGGCCAGTGGTACGGCTGGCTGGTGGTCTATGCGCCGGCCCTGCTGATCGGAACCCTGCCGTGGACGCGCGCCGTACTTCGCGCGATCGCGGCGCAGGTCCGCTGCCTGCCCGCCTGGCGGCACGCGCAGGCGAGGAGGGCGGATGCACGCCACATCCTGCTCGCGGCGTGGTGGTTCCTGCCGGTGGTGGTCTTCTGCCTGGCCAGGTCGCGCCTCCCGCTGTACGTGCTGCCGGTGTTCCTGCCCCTCGCCGTGGCCGCCGCGGCGGCATTCGTGCAAGAGGGTCGCCGCCTTCGACCGTGGCGGCTTGCGCTGTGGTGCGTGGGGCTGGTGCTTGTCCGGATCGCCGCCGCGCACGTGCCGACGAGCCAGGACGCGCGCGCCTGGGCGGAGGCGCTGCGGGAGCGGGTTCCAACGACCATCGACGAGGTGGTCTTCGTCGAAGCGACGCCCCGATACGGGCTGCGCCTCGAACTCGGGGCGGAGGTGGAAACCATCGGCCTGCAGCCGGTGGCCATCGGTGCCATCAATCCTCCCTTTGACGAGGACCTTGCGACCGAACTGCACGAATCGGCCGGCGATCCGCATGAAGTCTGGGTCGCGCGTCAGGTCCATTGGGCGGACATCGACCGGCGGCTGCGGCAGCAAGGGTTTGCTCCGGTCGTGCGCGGGGCGCCGTGGCGTGGCCACATCGTGTTCCAGCTGCAGCCGTAACGCGCCGCCCGCTGGCGGCGCATGCGTCCTGCGCCGATCGCGCCGTCCCCTACGGCGAAATGCCCGCAACCGGTTTGGGGGTTGCCTGCGCATGCTCCCACCGCCAGCGCCGCCTCAGCGTCGACCGCCGACCTCGTCGAAGTGGCGCAGCAGGTCGGCGGGGTCGTCGAACACGCGGTAGGCGCCGGCACGCTCCAGCTCGTCACGCGAGGAACCGCCGGACAGGAGGCCGATGCCGAGGGCGCGGGCGCGCTGCGCCGCCAGCATGTCCCACGTGGCATCGCCGACCACGGTGGCGTGCGCGATCGGCACGTCCAGGCGTGCGGCGGCGGCCAGGAAGAGGTCCGGGTCGGGCTTGGCGTGGCGTACCTGGTCGCGCGTGACCACGGGCACCACGTCGCGATCGATGCCGAGCAGGTCCAGCACCGGTCCCGCGGTCTCGATCCGGCCGCTGGTGGCGATGGCCCACGGGATCTCCATGGCGGTGAGGTAGCTGGCCAGCTCGCGTGCTCCGGGCAGGGGGCGGATCTCGCCGGCGCGGCCGCGATAGGCTTCGGCATGCGCCTTGCGCAGGCGCTCGGCGCGCGCGGCATCGATCGAGACGCCGCTTTCGCGCAGCAGGATGTTCGCCATCAGGCCCCCGCTCATCCCCACGCGCCGGTGGATGCGCCACATCGACAGCGCGATGCCCTCGCTCTCCAGCGCTTCGTGCCACGCCAGGGCGTGCTGGTACACGCTGTCGACCAGCGTGCCGTCGAGGTCGAACAGGAAGGCGTGCTGCGCGGTCGGCATGGGAAGGGGGTTCCAGGCAAGGCTTGGGGAGAGGCCCGCGGTCGCCGGCCCGCCCGCCACGTTACCCTATGCCGATGATGCTGTCGTACCGGTTCGCCGACTTCCAGCTGAATCCCGCGACGCGCGAGTTGCGCCGGCGGGGCGAACCGGTCGCGCTGCCCGCGCGGGCCTTCGACTGCCTCGCCTACCTGGTCGCGCACCGTGATCGCGCCGTCGGTCGCGACGAACTGATCGCGGCAGTGTGGGGCCGCACCGAGGTGAGCGACGCACTGCTCAGCCACACCATCGTGAAGCTGCGCCGCAGCCTCGGCGATTCCGGCCACGCGCAGCGCACCATCCGCACAGTGCTGCGTTTCGGCTATCGCTGGGTCGGCGAGGTCGAGGAAGTCGCGGCGCCGTCCCGCGGGCCGGAAGGCGGCGCCGCCCGCGAGACGCTGGACGTGTCGCCAGCCGGCGCGGACGGCGGCACACCGGCGGTGGCCAGCGTGACCGGCCCGGCGCAGGCC
>JAEZQS010000241.1 GCA_023412995.1 Pseudomonadota bacterium | reverse complement strand
CCCGCTCAACGAATCGAGCGACGAGAAGTCGCAGATCAACGAGTACCTGCGCGAGTACAAGGGCGAGGGCATCCAGCACATCGCGCTGTTCACCGACAACATCTACGACACGGTGGAAGCGATGCGCGAAAAGGGCATCGCCTTCCTCGACACGCCCGACACCTATTTCGACGTGATCGACATGCGCGTGCCCAACCACGGCGAGGACGTGCCGCGCCTGGCGAAGAACAAGATCCTGATCGACGCCGACATGGAAACCCGCTCGCGCAAGCTGCTGCAGATCTTCACCCAGAACGCGTTCGGCCCGATCTTCTTCGAGATCATCCAGCGCAAGGGCAACGAGGGCTTCGGCGAAGGCAACTTCCAGGCGCTGTTCGAATCGATCGAACGCGACCAGATGAAGCGCGGCGTCCTGTAGCGGGTTCGACCCGGCCCCGCGCGCAACTGCAAGGCCTCCACAGTCGACAGACGGCGGCTCGACGGCCGCCTTATCGGGATCGCTCATGAACGAGGGCTACCAATCCGGTTTCGGCAACGAGTTCGCCACCGAGGCGGTGGCGGGGACCTTGCCGGCCGGGCGCAATTCGCCGCAGCGCGTCGCGCACGGGCTGTATGCCGAGCAACTCTCGGGCACCGCCTTCACCGCCCCGCGCAGCGTGAACCGGCGCAGCTGGCTGTACCGCATCCGGCCCGCCGCGGTGCACGGCGCGTTCGAGCCGCTGCCGCCTGCGCGCTTCCACAACCGCTTCGACGAAGCGCCGGTGCCGCCAGACCAGCTGCGTTGGGATCCCTTTCCCCTGCCCGGGTCGCCGACCGATTTCGTCGATGGCCTCTTCACGATGGCCGGCAACGGCAGTCCGGCGATCCAGGCCGGCATCGGCATCCACCTGTATGCCGCGAGCCGCGACATGCAGGGGCGCTTCTTCTACGACGCCGATGCCGAACTGGTCATCGTGCCGCAGCAGGGGCGGTTGCATGTCGAGACCGAGCTGGGCGTGCTCGACGCCGCGCCGCAGGAGATCCTGCTCATCCCGCGCGGCGTGCGCTTCCGGGTGGCGCTGCCGGACGGTGCCGCACGCGGTTACGTCTGCGAGAACTTCGGCGCCTTCCTGCGACTGCCGGACCTCGGCCCCATCGGCAGCAACGGGCTGGCCAACGCGCGGGATTTCCTGACGCCCCATGCCGCCTTCGAGGACGTCGAGGGCGATTTCGAGCTGGTCGCCAAGTTCCAGGGCAACCTCTGGCGTGCAGCGATCGGCCATTCGCCGCTGGACGTGGTCGCCTGGCACGGCAACTACGCACCAGCGAAGTACGACCTGCGCCGCTTCAACACGATCGGCTCGATCAGCTACGACCATCCCGACCCGTCGATCTTCACCGTGCTGACCTCGCCGAGCGACACGCCCGGAACCGCCAACATGGATTTCGCGATCTTCCCGCCGCGCTGGCTGGTCGCGCAGGACACGTTCCGCCCGCCGTGGTTCCACCGCAACGTCGCGAGCGAATTCATGGGCCTGGTCCACGGCGCCTACGACGCCAAGGCGGAAGGGTTCGCGCCGGGCGGCGCCTCGCTGCACAACTGCATGAGCGGGCACGGACCCGATGCGGCGACGTTCGAAAAGGCGTCGGCCGCCGACCTGTCGAAGCCGGACGTCATCGCCGATACCATGGCCTTCATGTTCGAGACGCGCCTGGTCATCCGCCCGACGCGCCAGGCGCTTGATTCGCCGCAGCGCCAGTCCGCCTACCAGGACTGCTGGAAGGGCCTGTCGAAGCATTTCCAGCGGCCTCGCGGCTGACCGCGCCGTGCGCGGGCATTCCTATCGCAAGGACATCCGATGAAGCTTGGTTCACTGAAGGAAGGCGGCCGCGACGGCACGCTGGTGGTGGTGCGGCGCGACCTCGCGCGTGCGGTGCGCGCCGACGGCATTGCCGCGACCCTGCAGGGCGCGCTGGAGGACTGGTCGCGTGCCGCGCCGCGGCTCAACGCGCTGGCGCAGGCGCTCGAGGACGGCCGCGCTGACGGCGCGTTCGAACTGGATGTCGCGGCCATGGCAGCGCCGCTGCCGCGTGCCTACGAGTTCCTCGATGGCTCGGCCTACCTGCCGCACGTCGAACGCGTGCGGCGCGCCCGTGGCGCCGAGGTCCCGGCAAGCTTCTACTCCGATCCGCTGATGTACCAGGCGACCAGCGCCGGGTTCTACGGCCCGCGCGACCCGATCCTCGCCGCCAGCGAGGACTGGGGCATCGATCTCGAAGCGGAAGTGGTGGTGGTGACCGACGACGTGCCGATGGGTGTGTCGGCGGCCATGGCCCTGGGCCACATCCAGCTGGTCGGCCTGGTCAACGACGTGTCGCTGCGTGGCCTCATTCCGGGCGAACTCGCCAAGGGCTTCGGCTTCCTGCAGTCCAAGCCGCGCTCGGCCCTGTCGCCGGTCTTCCTGACGCCCGACGAACTGGGCGATGCCTGGCACGACGGCAAGCTGCACCTGCCGATGCGCACGTGGATCAACGGCCGCTGGTTCGGCGAAGCCGAATGCGGCGTGGACATGCAGTTCGGTTTCGGCGAACTGGTCGCGCACGCCGCGAGGACGCGGCCCTTGGCCGCCGGCACCCTGGTCGGGTCCGGCACGATCGCCAACGAGGACACCTCGAAGGGGGCCTCCTGCCTGGCCGAGCAGCGTACCGTGGAGACCCTGCGCGACGGCAAGCCGGCGACGCCGTTCCTTTCCTTCGGCGACACCGTGCGCATCGAGATCCTCGATGCCCACGGTGCCAGCCTCTTCGGCGCGATCGAACAGGTGGTCACGCGGCACGCCGCGCACGATTGACGGCAGCGGGACATCGCGCGTCGTACACTGGCGCCATCCGGACCTGGAGCGAGCGATGCACGGCAACGCCCTCACGCTGTACGACTACTGGCGTTCGAGCGCCTGCTACCGCGTGCGCATCGCGCTGAACCTCAGGGGGCTCGGCTACGAACAGAAGCCGGTCCACCTGCTCGAAGGCGGTGGGCAGCAGCATGGCGACGCGTACCGGGCGATCAACCCGCAGGAAGTGATTCCCGCCCTGGTCCACGGCCAGCGCATCGTGCGGCAGTCGCTTGCGATCATCGAGTACCTCGAGGAAGCGTTCCCGGGCGAGCCGCCACTGCTGCCGGCGACGGCGCGCGACCGTGCGCACGTGCGGGCGCTCGCGCTGGTGGTGGCGTGCGACATCCACCCGCTCAACAACCTGCGCGTCATGCAGTACCTCGAGCGGGAGCACGCCGTCGACCAGCAGGCGCGCGAGCGCTGGTCGCGGCACTGGATGGCGCAGGGCTTTGCCGCGCTGGAGGCGATGCTCGCCGCCGATTCCGCCACCGGCACGTTCTGCCACGGCGACACGCCGACGCTCGCGGACGCCTGCCTGGTGCCGCAGCTCTACAACGCGCGCCGGTTCGGCCTCGACCTGTCGCCCTGGCCGATCCTGCGTCGCATCGACGCGCAGTGCCTTGCCCTGCCTGCCTTCGATGCGGCCCGCCCCGAGCGCCAGCCCGACGCCCCCGTGTCGCCGGCAACGGGCAGGGCCTAGCAGGACGGCGCGAAGCAAGGGAACGGCGCAAGCAGGCTGTTTCCGCCGTTCGCCCTGCGCCGTTCGCCTTACCCCGCGATATAGCGCTGCAGCTGCTCGATCTGCGCGCCCTGTTCGCTGATCACGGCCTTCACCAGGTCACCGATCGAGACCACGCCGACGACCCTGCCCTGGTCGAGGACCGGTAGGTGGCGCACGCGGCTGTCGGTGCACAGGCGCATGCAGGTGTCCACGCTGTCGGCCGGGTTCACCGAGATCACCGGCGCGGTCATGATGTCGCGAACGGGGGTGGCGCTGGAGGATCGGCCCTTCAGCACGATCTTGCGGGCGTAGTCTCGCTCCGACACGATGCCGACCAGCTCGTCGCCCTGCATCACCAGCAGGGCGCCGATGGTCTGGTTCGCCATCGACTGGATCGCCGAGAGCACCGGTTCGTCCGGGCCGATGGCGTGCACGACGCTGCCTTTTTCCGCGAGCAGATGCTTGACCTGGAGCATGGTGCCTCCGAGCAGCACGGCGGCTTGCCGCAGGCGTCCGAGTGTAGCCCCGGCGGCTGAATGCCGCTTGTGGCCGTGCAGCACGCGCCGCTGGCGCGGGCGCGTGCTGCCGGGGCATCAGCCGCAGTCGAAACCGTCGGCGAAGAGCGAGCGCAGCAGCAGGGCGTCGGCCGAGGCGGTGTTGTTGGCCGGATCGGGGTCGGCGCCTGCACCGACGGCCGTTGCCTGCAGCGGTACCGGACCGAGGCCCGCATAGTCGCGCGCGACGCACGCCGTCACCGTGATGCTCGCCGACGCCCCGGCGGCAAGCCCCGGCAAGGTGCAGGGCAGGCCGTTGCAGTCGCCACTGGTGGCGACGGCCGCAAGGCCTGCCGGCAGCACGCTGTCGACCGTGACGTCGGTGGCATCTTCCGGCCCCTGGTTCGAGACCTCGATGCGGTAGCTGAACTCCAGGCCCGGCTGCGCCGGCTGGCTGGCGACGAGGGCCACGCGGAGATCGGCGCCGCCGCCCACGGGTTCGACCGGCAGTGGCCAGGCCCAGGTGCCGCGCGAGCGCGTGTAGGCGGCGAGCGTCGTGAAACCGCGGTCGATCGACAGGCTCCAGATCATCACGTGCGGCAGGCCTTCGAAGCGCTCCCACACCGGCGTCGCGGCGCTGATGTCGTTGGTGTAGTAAAGCCCCCAGTCCATGCCGACGAACACCTGGTTGGGCAGGTGCGGGTTGGCGATGATGGCATTGGCGGGGATGTCGGGCAGGTTGCCGCTCTTGTCCTGCCAGGTGAAGCTGGCGCAGTTGGCGCTGCAGGTGACCTGCAGCACATGGCCCGGGGTCGCGGGAGTGTTGGCGCTGAAGCCGCCGACGGCGGCATAGCCGACCAGCGGATCGAGCGGGTCGGTGGCGACGTCGAGGATCGGGCGATTCGGCAGCACGGCGTTGCCGCCGGTCACGTCCACCGCGGTGGCGGCGCCGGCCTGGCCCAGCCCGAACACCAGCTGCACGTTACCGTCGTTGGTGCCGACGATGGCCACCGACGGGTCGCTCACGGCGTAGTGCAGGTTGTTGATGAAGGACCGGTTGTCGCCGCCCAGCACGAGGTTGTTCTTGGTCAGGTTGCCGGTCTTGGCGCTCCAGCCGCTGCCGCCGATGCCACCGGTGCGGGTTTCCCAGACCCGGTTGGAGCCGGCGACGAGGTGGGTGCAGCCCTGCGCGCTGGTGCAGCCGCTACCGGCGACGTCGAGTTCGCCGTAACGGTAGATGTCGAACGGGAAGATGAAGCTGAGGGTGTCGCCGCCCCAGCCGCCCGAGGCACTCTGGTAGAAGCCTTCCGGACCGGTGCTGCTGGCGACGACGTTGCCGTTCTGCGAGGAGGCGTACCAGCGCTGCCCGAGCACTGGTTCGATCCGCGAGACGATGCCATCGCCGCCATAGACCGCGTTCCATGCCTGCGCCGACGGATCGCCGCTGAACTGCGCGATGGCGCTGCCGTTGTCCTGGAAGCCGGCAGCGACTCCGGCGGTGGACGAGGTGGCGAAGTCGGCGGTGATGTCGCCGTGGTAGACCTCGAGGGTGGGCAGCGTGTCGTTGAGCGAGGTCCAGTCCGCGTTGAAGGCACTGGTCGCGGTAAGCGCGTTGTCGAGGTAGTACACACCGCCGTCGTTGCCGTTGAGCAGGTGGTTGGCGTCGCCGCCGACGATGGCGCGCGCATGGTTGTCCGGATGCACCGGGCCACCGTTGTAGGACTGGGTCAGGTTGACGTAGGTGCTGCCGCCATTGGTGGAGCGGAACAGGTCCACCGTGCTGACGAAAAGCACCTCGGGATCAGTCGGAGATACGGTCAGGCCGGCGTCATACCACATCTGCGATCCCGCGCCGGAAGGCGTGCCGACCTGGCTCCAGCTGTCGCCGCCGTCGACGGTCTTCCAGATGCCGAGGATGCCGCTGTCGGAAATGCGCGAGAACATCGCGTACAGCACCAGCGGATCCGAGGGCGCGACCGCCAGTTCGAGGCGGCCGCGGCTGCCGTTCGGCGTGCCGTTGCCGGTGCCGGCGGGGAAACCGTTGGCCAGCAGGGTCCAGTCTTCCATCGCCGGGCAGCCGCTGGCGGGCAGCGCGGCGCGGTACACGCCGTTGGCGCCGTTGTTGGCGAGGTCCGGCTGCACCGGTGTCGGGATGCCGCGGGTGCCCACCGCGGCGTACAGCACGGTGCCGCTGCCCTGGTCGACCGCGACGAGCCCGGTCATGTCCTGGCGCTGCGCACCGGCGCCGAGTGCATACGGATTGGTGTAGCACGGGCCGACCCAGTTCGTCCCCGCATCGTTGGAGACGAACAGGCCCGTCTTGGTGCTGACGATCACGTTGGCGGACTGGTTCGGGTCCACCACCACCTTGCCGATCGCCTGGTACTGCGGGAATCCGCCGGCCGAGGGGCCGTAGAACGGATTGAACACGTCCGCGCCCAGCAGCTCCCAGCTCTCGCCCCCGTCGCTGCTCTTCAAGAGCCCGGCCGCGCCGAACGAGAACGAACCGAAGCGCAGGTCGCCGGTGCCGGCGTAGAGCACGTCCGGATTTGCGGGATCGAGCGCGATGTCGCCGATGGCCATGCTCGCGATTTCGGGAATGTCGGTCTTCACCTCCCAGGTGGTGTCGGCCGAGCAGCAGTTGGTGGTCTTCCACACGCCGCCCCCGTCGGAACCCAGCCATGCCACGGCTGGGTTGGTCGGGTGCGTCGCGATCACGTTGGTACGGCCGGCATTGCTGCCGATGCCGAAGCCCTCGCCTTCGAGCGGGTTGGGACCGAGCAGGGTGAAGGCGTCCGCATCGAGCGCGAGTGCGGCGTTGGCGGAACGCACGTAATCCTTCCGTCCGGCGGGAACGCCGGAGGCGATGCGGCGGTCCTGCACTGCCGCGTTGAGCAGCCAGCGCGGCTCGAAACGGAGGTTGTGGGGATCGCCGCCATAGGAAAGGCGGATGGCCCAGTAATCGCCCTCGACGGGCGGCCGGCCGCCTTCCTCGCTTTCCATCCGCGGGCCGTGCCCATGCCCGTCCTGCAGCAACGTGCGCACGCCCGCCGCAACGGCCAGCAGCGTGCCTGCGGCCACCAGCGCACCGATCAGTCTGTTCATTGGACTCCCCGTGGAAGGCGTGGCTCAGGCGCGGCCGCGTGGCGGATCATACGCATCCACCAGGTAGAGCGGGCGCTGCTTGGATTCGAGATAGAGGCGGCCGAGGTACTCGCCGATCACGCCAAGCGCGATCAGCTGCACGCCGCCGAGGAACAGTACCACTACCATCAGTGACGGGTATCCCGGCACCGGGTCGCCGAACCACAGTGCCTTGCCGAGCACCCACAGGCCGAAGCCGAACGCGAACAGCGCGGTTGCGATGCCGAGGTAGGTCGCCACCTTGAGCGGCGCGCCCGAAAAGGAGGTGATGCCGTCGATGGCGAAGTTCCACAATCGCCAGTAGTTCCACTTGCTCTGCCCCGCGTGGCGCGGGTCGCGGTGATAGACCACCGGCCGCTGCCGGAATCCGACCCAGGTGAAGAGGCCCTTCATGAAGCGCTGGCGCTCGCGCAGCTGGCGCAAGGCATCGAGCGCGCGCCGGGACAGCAGGCGGAAGTCGCCGGTGTCGCGCGGTACCGGCGTTTCCGAAAGGCGGCCCATCACCCGGTAGAACGCCGACGCGGTGATCTTCTTCGCCCGCGACTCGCCGGCGCGCGTCGCGCGCGTGCCGTAGACCACGTCGTAGCCCTCGCGCCAGTGCGCGACGAAGGTGGGGATCAGTTCCGGCGGGTCCTGCAGGTCGGCATCGATCACCACGGCCGCATCGGCATCGACGTGGTCCAGCCCCGCGGTCAACGCCAGTTCCTTGCCGAAGTTGCGCGAGAGCCGCAGCAGGCCGACGCGCGGGTCGGCGGCACGCAGCGCCGCGATCACGGCAGCGGTGTCGTCGCGGCTGCCGTCATCGACGTAGAGCACCGCGCAATCGAGATCCAGCCCGTCGAGGATGGCCGCCAGGCGTGCGTGGAACGCGCGCAACCCCGCGCCCTCGTTGTAGGCCGGAACGACCACGGTGAGTCCTGGCATGGCGGCAACCCGTTCTGTCTGCGCGGCCGGACTGCCGATCGTAGCCGAGTGGGCGTCGTCCACGGCGGCACATTGCGCCGGCCCAATATTTCGACTATTCTGGAAATATGGAATCATACGCCGCCGTCGCCGCGCTGGCCGCGCTGGCCCACGAAAGCCGCCTCGCGGTCTACCGCCTGCTGGTCCAGGCGGGGACGGCGGGACTGGCGGTGGGCGAGCTGCAGTCGCGCACCGGCATTCCGCCGGCCACGCTGACCCACCATCTCAATGCCCTGCGTCGTGCGGGACTGGTCGATGGCACCCGCGATGGCCGCTCGATCACCTGCCGTGCCGACTACGCCTGCATGAAC
The DNA here is from genome assembly GCA_023412995.1 of Pseudomonadota bacterium. GTDB lineage: Bacteria > Pseudomonadota > Gammaproteobacteria > Xanthomonadales > Rhodanobacteraceae > Dokdonella_A. The sequence goes on along the minus strand of JAEZQS010000241.1, from coordinate 50 downwards.
GCCCTGCTCGCGTTCCTGACCGAGAACTGTTGCGGCGACCGGCGTGCCTG
>JAEZQS010000192.1 GCA_023412995.1 Pseudomonadota bacterium | reverse complement strand
AGGTGCGCCTGCTCGCGGCGGAAGGCGTGCGCGTGCAGCGCGGCCGCGTCGATCTCGGCGTGCATGGCTGGGAATGCGACATCGACCGGATGCTGTGGGGACCGGCCGAAGGGCAGGGCAGCGGCGCACGCCGGGTCGGGGCAGGCGTGGCAGGCCGCCCCAACATCCGGCGAGGGAAAAGCTGAGGCCGGCATCGCGCGAAGGTGCGGGCTGCGTCATGTTCCGGCCGCGGCGGGCCCGCTAGATTCGGCATGTCCGGCGGGGTGGGGAGCGTCAGCATGTCGCGTTCAGGCCATCGTTTCGCAACCCGGTTTCTCGTCGTCTGCCTGCTGGCGGGCAGCGGCGCGGCCCGCGCGCAGCAGGCAAGCCATCGTCCCGATGCCGGATTCCACGACGGCTTCGGCGGCATTGCCGCCGGTCCGTCGACGGATGCCGATGCCGCGCGCTTCCTTGCCCAGGCAACCTTCGGCGCCACCGCGCAGGACATCGTGCACCTGCGCGTGGTGGGCTACGAGGGCTGGCTGGAGGAGCAGTTCGCCGCGACGCCGTCGCGCCAGGTGCCCTACCTCGACTGGGTGCTGGCCGGCGGCCAGGACTACATCAGCGACAACGACCGGCTGGAGTCGTGGGCCATCAACTCCGCCGGCACGCCCGATCCCTCCACCTGCAGCAGTTACCCCGACGGGTGCAGCGTGCCTTCCGACCAGCTGCGCCAGCGGGTGGCGTTCGCTCTCAGCGAGATCTTCGTCGTCTCCAACAGCAACGGCACGCTCGCCTACCAGCCGTGGGCGCTCGCGAGCTATTACGACCTGCTCGCGCGCGACGCCTTCGTTCCCTACCGCAGCCTGCTGGAGGACGTCACGCGGCACCCGGCGATGGGCATCTTCCTCAGCATGATCGGCAACCGCAAGGCCGATCCCGAGCACAACCTGCACCCCGACGAGAACTACGCGCGCGAGGTGCTGCAGCTCTTCTCGATCGGGCTTTGGCAGCTGCGTCCCGACGGCACGCCGCTGCTGGTGGCCGGCCAGCCCGTGGCGACCTACGACCAGGCGACGGTGCGCGGTTTCGCCGCCGTGTTCACCGGCTGGATCTGGAACAACACCGGCTGCGGCGAATCGAGCTACACCTGCTGCGTGTACGACGAGGAGGAGGGCATCGACACCTTCGAATGGTGTGGTCCCTCCAACCAGGACGACCCGCCGTGGCAGTTGCCGATGCAACCCATCGAGCACTACCACGACGCCACCACCGACAAGCAGCTGCTGGATTATCCCGGCGTCGCCCTCGCCGGTGGCGTGCTCGTCCACGGCGGCAATGCGCAGGCGGAACTGGCAGCCGCCCTCGACAACATCGCCGCGCACCCGAATGTCGGGCCCTTCATCGCCAGCCGCCTGATCCAGCGCCTGGTCACCAGCAACCCGTCGCCCGCCTACGTCGCGCGGGTCGCCGCGGCCTTCGACGACGACGGCAGCGCGCAGCACCTGCGCGGCAGCCTGCGTGCGGTGGTGCGCGCGATCCTGCTCGACCCGGAGGCGCGTTATGGCCAGTGGCGCCAACCAGACACGTTCGGCAAGCTGCGCGAACCGCTGCTGAAGGCGACCCACGCCTGGCGGGCGCTCACGGCCCGTTCGACCAGCGGACGGCTGGCCAATTTCTCGACCTGGCCGTGGATCGAGGACCTCTACGGCCAGGCGCCGCTGCGCTCGCCATCGGTGTTCAACTTCTTCAAGCCTGATTTCAGCCAGCCCGGCGAAGTGCACCAGCTGGGCCTGCTGAGCCCGGAGTTCCAGATCCTCAGCGACACGATGCTGGTCGGCACGCCCAATGACCTCTTCCACCAGGTGTTCTGCTTCTACGTCGGCAGCGACGATTGCTGGGGGAGCGACGATCCGGCGACGCTGGCGATGGACTACGCGGCCGACGCCGCGCTCGCGGCGGTCGATCCGGCACAGCTGCTCGACGAGTACGACCTGCTGCTGATGTCGGGCCAGATGTCGCCCTTCATGCGCGGCGTGTTGCTGGCGCGGCTGCAGGCACTGACGGGCGACGAGTACGGCGCCGATCTCGGGCGCGTGCGCGTGCAGCATGCGTTGTACCTGATCCTCACCTCCCCCGAATACGCGATCCAGAAATAGTCCGCGCGCCGTCAGCGGCGCGGTACCTGCGAGGACAGCCATGCACGTCGACCGTCGTCAGTTCCTGCGCCGAAGCATCGCTGCCGCACTCGGCGGCGCGAGCGTGTACTCGGCATTGGGCAACCTGCGCCTGGTGGCTGCCGCCGCGGCACGCCCGCGCGCCGTGCTGGGCGATTACCGCGCACTGGTCTGCGTGTTCCTCTATGGTGGCAACGACAGCTTCAACACCGTGGTGCCGACCGGCGGCGCGATGCAGGCGGACTACGTCCGCTCGCGCGGCGAGCTGGCGCTGACCAGCGGCCTGCATGCGCTGGTTCCGGCGGCCGGCGGCGGCCCGGCGGGCTATGGCCTGCATCCGGCCATGCCGGAGCTGGCGGCGCTGTTCAACAGTGGCCAGGCGGCGATCATCGCCAATGTCGGCACGCTCCTGTACCCGATCTCGCAAGCCGAGTTCCAGGCCGGCACGGTGCCCTCTCCGCCGCAGCTCTTCTCGCACGACGACCAGTCCACCCAGTGGCAGACCTCGCGTCCCGACGATGCCAACGCGAACGGCTGGGGCGGCCGAATGGCGGACCTCCTGTACACCGCCAATGCCGGCGCGATCCCGATGAGCATCACGCTCTCGGGCAGCAACCGCTTCCAGCGCGGCGCCATCGTCAACCCGTACGCGATGGATCCCTACGGCGTGACGCGCCTGAGCTATTCGGACGACGGGCCGGAGAGCTGGGTGCTGGCTGGCGACAACAGCGCGGGCGCCGCCGCGTGGGAGGCACTGGTCGAGCCGGGCACCCAGGCGCACGTGCTCGAACGCGCCTACGCAGAAGCCGCGTCGCGCTCCGTCGCCAATTACCGGCTCATCGACGCGGCGCTCGGCACGCCGCCGGAATGGAGCGTGCCGTTCCCCGATACCGACCTCGGCAACCAGTTGCGCATGGTGGCGGAACTCGTCGCCGTGCGCGGCACCCTCGGCATGAGCCGGCAGGTGTTCTTCGTCTCCAGCGGCGCCTGGGACACCCACAGCGAACAACTCGCCGACCAGCAGGCGAACCTGCAGGAACTCTCGCAGGCGCTCGCGGCCTTCCACGCCGCCACCGTGCAGCTGGGCATCGCCGATTCGGTCACCGCGTTCACCGCATCCGACTTCGGCCGCTCGCTCGCCGTCAACGGCAATGGCACCGACCACGGCTGGGGCGGCCACCACTTCGTGCTGGGCGGCGGCGTCCGCGGCCAGCGCTTCTACGGCACGCTGCCGTCCCTTGCGCCCTACGAGGACGGCAACCCGGCGAGCAACCCGGACGACACCGGCTACGGCCAGCTGATCCCCACGCTCGCGGTGGACCAGTACGCGGCCACCCTGGCGCGCTGGCTCGGCGTCGATGCCGGCGGCATCGCCGACATCTATCCCAACCTCGGCCGCTTCGAACTGGCCGATCTCGGCTTCATGGCGTGAACGGAGCGCCCTGCCGTGCCATCGAGGGCCTGCGGCGGGCGTTGATCGCCAGCCTGCTGGCCGCGGCGCCCGCCTCCGCGGCGGTGTTCACGGTCACCGCCAACCCGGACATGACCTTCACGCCGGCCGAGATCACGCTTTACCAGGGCGATGCCATCGTGTTCGTCAATGGCGGCGGCGTGCACAACGTGCGCGCCGACAACGACAGCTTCCGCTGCGCGGTGAACTGCAGCAACCATGGCGAGCCGAGCGCGGAACCCTGGCGCGCCACCGTGCAGTTCCGCCACCTCGGCACGCTCGGCTACTACTGCGAAGCGCACGGCGACCTCGCCGGCGGCATGCGCGGTCGGATCACGGTGCTCGACCGGGTGTTCGTCGACGGCTTCGATCCGCCGAAAGGGTCACCCTGACGCCGCCCGCGCCTCCCGGCGGTTGAATCGCGCGGGCCCCGCCTTCATCCTGACGGGACCGCGCAGGCATCCCGCGCCCGCGCCGCGACTCTAGGCCACCCCATGGGACTGGATTTCCCCCCGGTCACGCGCGCGCTGCTGCTGGCGAACGTGGCGATCTACCTCGTGCAGATGCTGACCGGCGAACTGCTGGTGGCGCATTTCGCCCTGTGGCCGCTCGGCCCCTCGCCCTACGGCAACGTGCCGGGGTTCGAGCCGTGGCAGGTCGTGACCTACGGTTTCCTGCACGGCAGCCTGACCCACATCGCCTTCAACATGTTCGCCCTGTGGATGTTCGGCGGTGCGATCGAAAGCCTGTTCGGCTCGCGCCCCTTCGCGATCTACTACTTCGCCTGCGTGATCGGTGCCGCCCTGACGCAGCTGGCGGTGATGCATTTCTTCCCCAACGGGTACTTTCCCACGCTCGGCGCCTCGGGCGGCGTCTTCGGCGTGCTGCTCGCCTACGGCATGGTGTATCCGCACGCGCGCATCATGCTGCTGATCCCGCCGATCCCGATGCCGGCCTGGCTGTTCGTCACCGGCTATGGCCTGATCGAACTGATCCTCGGCGTCACCGGCACGCAGGCCGGAGTCGCGCATTTCGCGCACCTCGGCGGCATGGCGTTCGGCTTCGCCCTGATCCAGTACTGGCGTGGCCGGCTGCCGTGGAAACCGCGGCGGATCCTGATGCGGTAGGTCCGGGATCGGGGACCGGGAATCGCGCGCGCAGGGAACGATCCAGCGCTGGCGAGCAGCGATCGGACACCACATGGCTTCCATTCCCCATCCGCCGTTCGCCGTTCCGGGCTGCAGCCTCGCCGACTGGCTCGATTACCAGCAGCGCATCCATCCACGCGACATCGCGCTGGGGCTCGATCGCGTCGGGGCGGTGTGGCAGCGCCTCGGCGCGCCCGCGCCGCCGCCCCGCGAGA
>JAEZQS010000160.1 GCA_023412995.1 Pseudomonadota bacterium | reverse complement strand
CGGTGCGCGCGCCGCGGGGCCGGGGGGTAAACCCGGGGCGTCACGCCGGGTCCGCGGGTTGCCCGCCGCGGCGCAACCGCCAGAGCGCGGTGTGGACCGCGACCGCGACGAGCAGGCCGGCGCAGGCCGCGGCAATGACGTCGGTGGGCCAGTGCACGCCCAGCACGAGGCGCGAGAGGCCCACTGCGGCGACCCAGGTGGTGACTGCCAGCACGCTCGCGGCGCGCAGCGCGAACGGGGCATGGCGGAGCAGCAGGCAGGCGCAGGTCCCGATGGCCGCTGCGGCCAGCGTATGGCCACTCGGGAAACTCGAGCCCCAGTACCAGTCCGTGTCCCACAGCGCCGGACGCTCGCGCCCGCTGGCGAGTTTTCCCAGCCAGATGGTCGCGCCGGCGATGGCGCCGGTGAGCACCAGCTGCGCCGCCTCGCGCCAGCGGCGCCACGCCAGCAGCAGCACCGCGACGAGACCGAGGGCCGCGGCAAGGACGCCCGACGACGCGGTGTCGGTGATGGCGCGAAAGCTGCCTTCCAGCGCCGGGGGCATGGCGGCGTGGATCGCCCGCAGCACGGCCTCGTCGATCGCATCGCTTTCGCGCCCCAGCACTTCCTCGACGACCTGCGCCAGCACCACGGTGGCGGCACTCGCGATGAAGATGCGCAGGCGCCGGCGGCGGAAGGCCTCGCGCCAGCGATCGACGCGATGGCCGAGCAGGGCGGCGAGCAGGTAGAGACCGGTCGCGAGGCCGGCCAGCTCGGCGGCTTCCTTCAGCCAGTGGATCAGCACGGGCGGGCAGGTCGCATGGCGGTTCCTTCGTGATGGCGGGCCAGGACGGGGCCCGCGGCCGGATTGACGCGCTCGACCGGGCTTCGTAGTATCGCCGACCCTTTCCGGTTGCCGCACGCGGCCGGAACAGCAACCGCACCGGGGTATAGCGCAGTCTGGTAGCGCGCCTGCTTTGGGAGCAGGATGTCGGGGGTTCGAATCCCTCTACCCCGACCATCCCGCGACCGGCACGGCGTGCGGGACGGTTCTTGCGTGGTGGCAATGCGGCTGACGAATGCGCCCGTAGCTCAACCGGATAGAGCATCGGCCTTCTAAGCCGAGGGTTGCAGGTTCGAGTCCTGTCGGGCGTGCCGGCCGCTGCCGCGGGAGCCGGCCAGGCAAGACGACCGGACGGCACGGGATGGCCGGCCGGCAGGCTTCAATGGTGGACGTAGCTCAGTTGGTTAGAGTCCCGGATTGTGATTCCGGATGTCGGGGGTTCGAGTCCCCTCGTCCACCCCAAATTTGGTAGAATCCGCGGTTCGGGTTCCGCCGGCGGTCCCGACAGGCAAGGCTGCCATCGGGACCGTGCAAGGGCCCGCGGCGGCGTGCTTCGCTGGCGGGGCATTCCTTCCACGTGCGGGAGGGCACGCGCGAAGCGCGTGGAAGCGCGCAGTTTCAGTTGCATGGGCCGTTAGCTCAGTTGGTAGAGCAGGAGACTCTTAATCTCTTGGTCCTAGGTTCGAGTCCTAGACGGCCCACCATTCAACTTCAGCGGACGCATGGCCCTTGCCCGTGGCGGGCGCGGCGGACGGCACGATCAGGGCGAAAGTGGCGGAACTGGTAGACGCGCTGGATTTAGGTTCCAGTGGGGCGACCCGTGAGAGTTCGAGTCTCTCCTTTCGCATGGTCCGGCCCGCCATCGCTCCCATCCCTCGCAGTTGCCGCCGGCGGGTGGCGTGCACCGCCATGAAATCCTGATGCAGAGGAACCCCATGCAAGTCTCGATCGAAAACGTCGGCGCCCTTGGCCGCAAGCTCACCGTCCGCCTGCCGGCGCAGCGCCTGGAGGAGACCATCCGCACGCGCATCCAGGAAATGGGTCGCAGCGCGCGCCTGAAGGGCTTCCGCCCGGGCAAGGTCCCCACCCGCGTGATCGAGCAGCGCTACGGCAGCCAGATCCGCAACGAGGCGCTTTCGGAGATGATCGGTTCCAGCTTCCAGGAAGCGATCAGCGAGCAGAAGCTGCGCCCCGCCGTGCAGCCTTCGATCGCCACCACCGGCCGGCCCGAAAACGGCGAGATCGAGTACACCGCCACCTTCGAGGTGCTGCCGGAGATCGGCGCCATCGACGTCAGCGGCCTCGAGGTCGTCAAGCCGGTCGCCAGCGTGACCGAGGCCGACGTCGACCAGATGATCGAGACGCTGCGCCTGCAGCGGCGCACCTGGGTGCAGGTCGAGCGCGAGGCACGCGTCGGCGACATGGTGCTGTTCGAGTACTCGGCCGAGGCCGCTGGCGCGCGCCACCCGGAGAAGGGCGTCGACCGCGTCGGCGCCATCCTCGGCTCGGGCGCCTATTCGCGCGAACTGGAGGACGTGCTGGCCGGCCACCGTGCCGGCGACGAGTTCCAGGCCGCCGTGACGTTCGCGCCGGCATTCCGCATCGCCGCGCTGGCCGGGCAGGAGGCGCAGGTCTCGCTCAAGCTGGTGCGCGTGCAGGAAGGCCGCCTGCCGGACGTGGACGAGGCGTTCGCATCCAGCTTCGGGATCAAGGACGGCGGGCTGGCGAAGTTCCGCGAGGACGTGCGCGCCAACCTCGAGCGCGAGCTCAAGGGTGTCCTGATGGCACGCCTCAAGGCCAGCGTGATCGAGAAGCTGATCGATGCCTGGCCGGCGCTGGAAGTGCCGCAGGGCATGATCGAGAACGATGCGCGCCTGCTGGCGCGCCAGGCCGGCGCCGAGGGCGAGCAGGCGTACGCCGCCTACCTGCCGGCCGCGCGCCGGCGCGTCAGTGCCGGGCTGCTGATCGCCGAGCTGGCGCGGCAGAACGACATCCGGCTCGATCCACGCCGGGTCAGCGAGGCCCTCTCCACCATCGCCTCGACCTACGAGGAACCGGAGAAGGTCGTTGAACTCTACACCCGCGACCCCCAGTTGATGAGCGGGCTGCAGAACCGCGTGATCGAGGACCAGGTGGTCGAATGGCTGGCCGACCACGCGCGCATCAGCGAGCAGCAACTGCAATTCAACGATGTCATGCGGCCGGGCGCCTGAGCGCACCGGCGCCAGGGAGAACCCGATGAGCAGCACCAGCATGCCGGCGCAGGGCCTGAACCTCGTCCCGATGGTGGTCGAGCAGACCTCGCGCGGCGAACGCGCCTACGACATCTATTCGCGCCTGCTGAAGGAGCGCGTGGTGTTCGTCGTGGGGCCGATCGACGACTACATGGCCAACGTGGTCGTGGCGCAGTTGCTGTTCCTGGAGTCGGACAACCCCGACAAGGACATCAACCTCTACATCAACAGCCCCGGCGGCGTGGTGACGGCGGGGCTCGCCATCTACGACACCATGCAGTACGTGCGGTGCGACATCAGCACCATCTGCGTGGGCCAGGCGGCCAGCGCCGCCTCGCTGCTCCTGATGGCGGGGCAGAAGGGCAAGCGCTACGCCCTGCCCAATTCCCGCGTGATGATCCACCAGCCTTCCGGCGGGGCCCAGGGCCAGGCCACGGACATCGAGATCCAGGCCCGCGAGATCCTCTACCTGCGCGGCCGCCTGAACCAGATCTACGTCAAGCACACCGGCCAGGCGCTGGAGCAGATCGAGCGCGACATGGAGCGTGACCGCTTCATGAGCGCCGAAGACGCCAAGGCGTACGGCATGATCGACTCGGTGCTCGAGACGCGTCCGCGCGACCTTGCCGTCGGTGGTGCCTGAGCCGGCGTGCAGGGCGCGATCCGGCGGGTTTTCCCCTCGATCCAGGTTGTGCGCGGCTGGACATGGCGTCCGGCCGTGCTGTGTTATTCTCGACCCGTTTACGACGTGGCGAACTCCCGAGGCGGGGCATGACTGACGAGCGGCAAGGCCGATCGGGCGACAACGGCAAGATCCTCTACTGCTCGTTCTGCGGCAAGAGCCAGCATGAGGTGCGCAAGCTCATCGCGGGCCCGTCGGTGTTCATCTGCGACGAATGCGTCGAGCTGTGCAACGACATCATCCGCGAGGAGCTCGAGGAAAAGGCGGCCAGCGCGCGCAGCGACCTGCCCAAGCCCACCGAAATCCTCGAAGTGCTCGACCAGTACGTGATCGGCCAGGCCCGCGCCAAGAAGGTGCTGGCGGTCGCCGTGTACAACCATTACAAGCGGCTGGAAACACGCAGTCGCAGCGAAGACGTCGAGCTCGCCAAGTCCAACATCCTGCTGGTCGGCCCGACCGGCTCGGGCAAGACGCTGCTGGCCGACACCCTGGCGCGCCTGCTCAACGTGCCGTTCACGATTGCCGACGCCACCACGCTGACCGAGGCCGGTTACGTCGGCGAGGACGTCGAGAACATCATCCAGAAGCTGCTGCAGAAGTGCGACTACGACGTCGAGAAGGCGCAGAGCGGCATCGTCTACATCGACGAGATCGACAAGATCTCGCGCAAGAGCGAGAACCCGTCGATCACCCGCGACGTGTCGGGCGAAGGCGTGCAGCAGGCGCTGCTGAAGCTGATCGAGGGCACCGTCGCCTCGGTGCCGCCGCAGGGCGGGCGCAAGCATCCGCAGCAGGAGTTCCTGCAGGTCGACACCAAGAACATCCTGTTCATCGTCGGCGGCGCGTTCGCCGGGCTGGAGAAGATCATCCAGCAGCGCTCCGAGGCGACCGGCATCGGCTTCAATGCCGAGGTCCGCAGCAAGGACCGCCACGCCGACGCCGGGCGCCTGCTAGCCGACGTGCAGCCGGAGGACCTGATCAAGTTCGGGCTCATCCCCGAGTTCGTCGGCCGGCTGCCGGTGGTCGCGACGCTGGTGGAGCTGGACGAGACCGCGCTGGTCAAGATCCTGACCGAGCCGCGCAACGCCATCACCAAGCAGTTCAAGCGCCTGTTCGAGATGGAAGGCGTGGAACTGGAGTTCCGCCCGGACGCGCTGCTGGCGGTGGCGCGCAAGGCGCTCGCGCGCAAGACCGGCGCGCGCGGCCTGCGCACCATCCTGGAGCAGGTGTTGCTCGACACGATGTTCGACCTGCCCTCGCTCGAGCACGTCAGCAAGGTGGTGGTGGACGAGGCGGTGATCAACGGACAGGCCGAGCCCTATCTCATCTACCGCGGCAACATGCAGACGCGCGCGGCGTCCGAATAGCGCTGTCGCCCTTGTAAACGCGGGGCACAACCTTACTTGACGATACGGCAGCGTGGGTCCACGCTGCCGTTCGCGTTTCCAGCATTCCCGTTCCGCATCAACATTCCCAGGACCGATGAGCGAAATGCCGAGCAAGCAAGCCGCCACGCCCGCCGACCTCGCCGAACTGCCGGTGTTGCCGCTGCGCGACGTCGTCGTATTCCCGCACATGGTCATTCCCCTGTTCGTCGGACGGGAGAAGTCGGTGCGCGCGCTGGAAAGCGCCATGGCCGGCAGCAAGAAGATCCTGCTGGTGGCGCAGCGCAGCCCCGACGTGGACGACCCGGCCGCCGGCGACCTGTATTCGATCGGCACCATTGCCAGCGTCCTGCAGCTGCTGAAGCTTCCCGACGGCACCATCAAGGTGCTGGTGGAGGGCGTCGATCGCGCCGAGATCCAGGCGTACGGCGAGCGCAACGGTCTGATGGTCGGGCATGCCCGCGTGATGGAGCCGGCGTACACGCGCAGCGAGCGCGAGGTGCAGGTCATCGCGCGCCAGCTGACCAGCCTGTTCGAGCAGCTGGTCAAGCTATCGCGCAAGATCCCCCCCGAACTCCTCTCGACCCTTGCCGGGATCGACGACCCCTCACGCCTGGCCGACACCATCGCCGCCCACATCGCGGTGCGCGTGGCCGAGAAGCAGCGCGTACTCGAGACCGTCGACGTCGCCGACCGCCAGGAACTGCTGGTCGGCATGGTCGACGGCGAAATCGACGTGCAGCAGATCGAGAAGCGCATCCGCGGCCGCGTCAAGACGCAGATGGAGAAGAGCCAGCGCGAGTACTACCTCAACGAGCAGATGAAGGCGATCCAGAAGGAACTTGGCGATGCCGAGGACGCGCCCAACGAGCTCGAGGAACTCGGCCGCCGGATCGATGCGTCGGGCATGCCCAAGCCGATCGAGGCGAAGGCGCGCGCGGAACTCAACAAGCTCAAGCAGATGTCGCCGATGTCGGCCGAAGCAACGGTCGTGCGCAACTACATCGACTCGCTGCTCGGCGTACCGTGGAAGAAGAAGACCAAGGTGCGCCGCGACCTGCAGCGCGCGCAGGAAGTGCTCGATGCGGATCATTACGGCCTGGAGAAGGTCAAGGAGCGCATCCTCGAATACCTCGCCGTGCAGCAGCGCGTGCATAAGATGAAGGGCCCGATCCTGTGCCTGGTCGGCCCGCCCGGCGTCGGCAAGACCTCGCTCGGCCAGTCCATCGCCAAGGCGACCAACCGCAAGTTCGTGCGCATGTCGCTCGGCGGCGTTCGCGACGAGGCGGAGATCCGTGGCCATCGCCGTACCTACATCGGCTCGATGCCGGGCCGCATCATCCAGAACCTCACCAAGGTGGGTTCGCGCAACCCGCTGTTCGTGCTCGACGAGATCGACAAGATGTCGATGGACTTCCGCGGCGACCCGTCCTCGGCGCTGCTGGAAGTGCTCGACCCGGAGCAGAACCACACCTTCAACGACCATTACCTCGAGGTCGACGTCGACCTGTCCGAGGTGATGTGGATCGCCACCGCCAATTCGCTCAACATCCCGCCGGCGCTGGCCGACCGCATGGAGGTCATCCGCATCCCCGGCTACACCGAGGACGAGAAGCTCAACATCGCGCAGCGCTACCTCGTTCCCAAGCAGCTGAAGGCGAACGGCCTGCGTGCGTCGGAGCTGCAGATTTCCGAGGGCGCCCTGCGCGACACGATCCGCTATTACACGCGCGAATCCGGCGTGCGCAACCTCGAGCGCGAGATCTCCCGCGTCTGCCGCAAGGTGGTGAAGGAACTCAGCCTCGCGGCGGCGAAGGGCGCCCGCAAGGGCAAGCCCGCGGCCGAGCGCAAGCGCGCGATCGAGGTCAATTCGAAGAACCTCGACGCCTACCTCGGCGTGCGCAAGTTCACCTACGGCCGCGCCGAGCAGGAAAACGAGATCGGCATGGTGACCGGCCTGGCCTGGACCGAGGTCGGCGGCGACCTGCTCAGCATCGAGGCGACGACGGTGCCGGGCAAGGGCAAGCTGATCCACACCGGCCAGCTCGGCGACGTGATGCAGGAGTCGATCCATGCGGCGCTCAGCGTCGTGCGCGCACGCGCCGAACGGCTCGGCATCGACCCGGACTTCCACCAGAAGCTGGACGTGCACGTGCACGTGCCGGAAGGCGCCACGCCCAAGGACGGCCCGAGCGCAGGCATCGCGATGTGCACGGCGCTGGTGTCGGTGCTGACGCGGGTACCGGTGCGGGCGGATGTCGCCATGACCGGCGAGATCACCCTGCGCGGACGCGTGCTGCCGATCGGCGGCCTGAAGGAGAAGCTGCTGGCGGCGCATCGCGGCGGCATCTCCACCGTCATCATCCCGGAGGAAAACCGCAAGGACCTCGTGGACATCCCGAAGAACGTCACCGGATCGCTGGACATCCATCCGGTGCGCTGGATCGACGAGGTGCTCGACATCGCGCTCGAGCGTCCGCTCTCGCGCGCCGCCGGTGCCGGCGAAGGCACGGCGCGCGTGCAGACGGGCGGCAGCAGCCCGGAAGCGGCGGTGCGGCCGCACTGACGGGTACGCCGTCGCACTCGCGGCACGTGCCGGCACCCCCGCCATGGCCCGTCGCACCCGCACGCGCCTCTCCCCGGTGCGCCTCGTAACGAACCGCACCGAAGCAGCGGGACCTTCCACTTTCACCGCGACAAGGGCACCTGGATGCAGGCGTCCTCCGGCTCCGGCGGCGTTCAGGCTTTGTTGCGTGGGTAGGGGGGCGCTGGTATAAAGGGCCGCGCCGCGTTCCAGGGTGACGCACCGTCCGGGGCGATCGCGGAGTAACGAAACAGGCCGAAAGAGGACAGGCTCCTCCGGGCACACCTGTTTCCGGCTTATTCGAATCAAGCTGCGGGGCAACAGCCTCGTGCGGGAGTCCTTACATGAACAAAGGCGAATTCATTTCCGCCATCGCGGACGAATCGGGCCTGTCCCGTGCCGACGCAGAGCGGGCCATCGAGGGGATGTTCACGGTCGTCAAGAAGGCGCTCAAGTCCGGCGAGCAGGTGTCGCTGGTGGGCTTCGGTACCTTCGTGGTGCGCCAGCGTGCCGAGCGCACCGGCCGCAATCCCCGCACCGGCGACGAGATCCGCATTGCAGCCTCCAGCGTGCCGGCGTTCAAGCCCGGCAAGGCCCTGAAGGACGCGCTCGCCTGAACCACGCCGGGTGCTTAGCTCAGCGGTAGAGCGTCGCCCTTACAAGGCGAGGGTCGGGGGTTCGAAACCCTCAGCACCCACCAGATCGCCCGGCGGTGCCGCCGGGCTGCCAGGGCGGAGCAGGGTGGCCGGCGCGGGATAGAGCACGCGACAGCGGCCACCACGCGGCGGATGGCCGGTCCGCCTTCGGCAAACCAGCGAGGCGCCCCCGCGGCGCCTTCGTTTTTTTCGCGGCAGGCGCCATCTACCGTGCGCGCGGCCGCATAGAATCGGGTTTCATCGCGACGCGCGCCCGCGCGGCGCTCATCAGAAAGGTTCCCATCCATGCTGCAACTCCTGCGCGGAAAGAAGTCCGGCCTGCTGGTCAAGATCGTCCTCGGCTTGGTGGTCATCGCGTTCTCGTTCTTCGGCCTGGAGTCGTACTTCGTCGCGACCACCAACACCACGGTGGCGAAGGTCGGCGACCACGAGATCAGCCAGGACCAGTTCCGCGAACGCTTCAACCAGTACCGCCAACGCATGATGCAGATGTCCAACGGCGCGCTCGACGGCTCGTTCTTCGAGCGGCCGGAAGTGCGCCAGCAGGTGCTCGACCAGCTAGTCAACGAGCAGGTGCTGCTGGATGCGAACGACCGCCTCGGCATGAGCATCCCGCCGGCACGCGTGCGCGAGGAGATCCTCGCGATTCCCGCATTCCAGTCCGATGGCCATTTCGACGCCGACCAGTACCGCATGGTGCTGTCCTCGCAGGGCATGACGCCGAGCGGTTTCGAACAGCGCGTGCGCCAGGACCTCGCCGTGCGCGAGCTGCCGCTGCAGGTCAGCGACACGGCGCTGGTGACCGATGCCGAGCTCGACACCTACCTGCGCCTGCGCGACCAGCGCCGCGACCTGCGCTTCCTGAAGCTCGCCAAGCCGGCCCCGGACGCCAACGCCGGCGAGGTCGGCGAGGACGAGATCGCCGCCTATTACAAGGAACACGCGGCCGAATTCATGGTGCCGGAGCGGGTCGCGCTGGAGTACATCGAGCTCGACAGCGCCAAGCTCGAGGTCGACACCACGCCCGACGACGCCGTGCTGCAGGAGCGCTACGAGAAGGAAAAGGCGCGCTTCGTGACGCCGGAGCAGCGCCTCGCCTCGCACATCCTCGTCAAGGTGGACGGCAAAGGCACGCCGGAGGAGCAGAAGCAGGCGCTGGCCAAGGCGCAGGCGATCGAGGAACAGCTCAAGGGGGGTGCCGATTTCGCCACGGTCGCCAAGGCCGAGTCGGCCGACCTCGGTTCGAAGAACCAGGGCGGCGACCTCGGCTGGCTCGACCGCGGCATGACCGATCCGGCCTTCGAGGACGCGCTGTTCGCGCTGCAGAAGGGCCAGGTCTCCGCGCCGGTGCTGACCGGCGACGGCTACCACATCATCGAGCTGCGCGACGTGCGCGCCGGCGAAACGCGCAGCTTCGAGGAGGTGAAGCCCGAGCTCGCCGCCGAGTTCGCCGCTTCCGAGCGCGACCGCGTCTATGCCGAAAAGGCCGGCCGCCTCACCGACCTCACCTACCAGGATCCGTCCTCGCTCGAGTCGGCAGCCAACGAACTCGGTATCCCGGTGCAGAAGACGCCGCTGTTCTCCCGCCAGGGTGGCGAAGGCATTGCCGGCAGCCCCGACGTGGTGAAGGCGGCGTTCTCCGACAGCGTGCTGGTGCAGAACAACAATTCCGACCCGATCGAGGTCGCGCCGGGCCATGTCGTGGTGGTGCGCATTGCCGAGCACAAGGCGGCCACGCCCATCCCGCTCGATACCGTGCGCGAGACCGTGCGCACCCGGATTGCGGCCGAACGGACCTCGAAGCAGGCGAAGGATGCCGCGGAGGCGCGACTGGCCAAGCTGGAGGCGGGCAGCACGCTGGAGCAGCTGGTCGAAGGCGAGGCGAAGGTGGAAACGCAGAAGGGCGTTGGCCGGCAAGCCGCCAACGTCGACAGCGCCATCGTGCGCGCCGCGTTCACCATGCCGCGCCCGCAGCCGGGCAAGCCGAGCCGCAAGCTCGTCGATCTCGGCGGCGACCAGTACGCGCTGCTGGTCGTGGACCAGGTGATCGACGGTGATCCGGCAAGCCTCGACGCGCGTACGCGTGAAGCGGCGCGCACGACGCTGCGCGAAGGCGCCGGCAGCGTGGCCGCGCGCGAATTCGTCGACGCGCTGCGCGCGGAGACCAAGATCACGATCTCCGCCGACAAGCGGCAGGACCTGTAGGCGGGCACCGGCGACCGACCCGGTCGCCGCGATCGGCCTTTCCCGCCTGCGG
>JAEZQS010000157.1 GCA_023412995.1 Pseudomonadota bacterium | reverse complement strand
CCCGGGTGCCGCCGTTGCCGCGCGGCCGGCCCCCCCACGCCGGTGCCGCGGACGTGCTGGTGGCCGAACTGCTGCTGCACCCGGCCAATTCGCTGCTGCGCCTCAACGGCTGCGGCATGGCGATACTCAACCCGCCGTGGCGGTTCGACACCGTGCTCGAAACCTGGCTGCCGACGCTGGGGACGCTGCTGGCGCAAGGTACCGGGGGTGAACAGCACGTCACGTGGCTGAAAACCGCCTGATCCCCGCGCGCGCACGGGGTCGGGATGCCGGGTGCGCGGCGCCACGCAAGCCCGGCCCCGTAGGAGCGCTGCAAGCGCGACCGCAGGGTGGCCGGTTGCGGTGCCAACCGGTTGTTCGTCGCATGCGTCGCCAACACGATGCGTTCGTCGCATGCGAGGTCGTGGTCGCGGCTGCGCCGCTCCTACGGAAGCAATCGCACACGTCGCCCCCGTTTCTGCTTTCCTTCGTGCTCTTCGTGTCCTTCGTGGTTCAATCTTCCGCTTTGCGGCTCTCTGCACGATGTCGGTTTCGCGGTCGCGGCTGCGCCGCTCCTACGGAGCCGGAGGCGGTGCGGGGCACGAGCGTCCCGGCGCCTCCTACATCTTGTCGTCCTCGCGGTCGACGTCGTCGCCTTCGTGTTTGCCCTGCATCTTCCATTCGGAGGGCGACAGCTTGCCGTCGCCGTCACTGTCGATCTGCGCGAAGTGTTGCGCCACGCCGGGGTTTCCCATCAGTTCGCTCTTTTCGAGGAAGCCGTCGTCGTTGGCATCGAGGCGGTCGAAGGACATGTCATTGCTCATCGGCACCGAGGCGTTGTCCTGCGGCAGCGGGTTTTGGTTGCTTTCGTTGACCTGCGCGCAGGCGGCGCCGGCAAAGGTGGCGCAGGCGAGCGCCAGCGCAGCGGGAAGAAGGGTGTTCATGGGTTCTGCTCCGTCGGGCGGGAATGCCGCAGGCCACGCTGTGCCCATGGCCGTGGCCCGGCGGTGAATGGCATGTGCCGCATTCACGGCCCCGACAGCCAGTGGCCCAGGATCAAAAAATGGACTTGTCCCATACCGCGCCGCCGAGCCCCGGTGCCGGGTTGCGCAAGCGGGCGCGGCTATACTGGGACAGCCTGAAAACGCCAGGGGAAAGGGGATGCAGACCGGACCATCTTCGACGCCACGGCTGGCCCGTGGAGGCCTTGCCGCCTTCCTGCTGCTGGCCTTGCTGGCCCTGCTGCTGGCCGCCTGCAAGCCGGAGCGCCAGGGCGTTCCCGAAGTGCAGGGTCGCGCGCCGGTGGCAGCCGAACCGGCGCCGCCCGAGCCAGCCAGGGGCTTTGCGCTGGTGTCGGCAAAGGCCGAGCCATGGCAGGGCCAGCTCGCCCTGTCGCTCGGCTTCTCGCGCCCGCTGGTCGGCAGCCAGGCGTTCGACACGCTGGTCGCGGTGACCGGCCCCAAGGGCGAGGCGATCGAGGGCAGCTGGGCCCTGGACGAGGACGGCAGCACGCTGCGCTTCCCCTACGTGCAGGCCAACGCGAGCTACACCGTGCGGATCAAGGGCGAACTGGCGGCTGCCGACGGCAGCACGCTGGGGGCGCCGGTCACGAAGGACGTCAACACCGGCCCGATGGAACCCTCGGTGGCCTTCGCCTCGCAGGGCAACGTGCTGCCGGCACGCGAGACGCGCGGCCTGCCGGTGGTGTCGGTCAACGTGCATGAAGTGGACGTCGAATTCCTGCGCGTGCGCGACACCGAGGTGGCGAACTTCTTCGCCGCCTACCAGAAGAACGGCCGCCGCAGCGGCTGGGACCTCGACCCGCGCTACGGCTGGTACGGCCGCAAGGGCAAGCCGGTCGCGGGGATTGCCGATTCGGTGTACGCGAACCGCTTCGTGCTCGGCGGCAAGGAGAACGAGCGCTCGCTCGACTACCTGCCGATCCAGAACATCGCCGAGCTGGCGCAGCCGGGCCTCTATTTCGCCGTGATGCAGCGCGCCGGCAGCTTCGGCGACGAGTACGAGACGAGCTACTTCTTCGTCAGCGACATCGGCCTGCACGCGCGCATCTACCCGGAGGCGGTCTTCGTGCACGCGGCCTCGCTGCGCAGCGGCGAACCGCTCGCCAACGTCGCGCTGTCCGTGCTCGACGAGCGCGGCGAGGCGGTGGTCGCCGGCACCACCGATGCCAGCGGCAACGCGCAGCTGGCGTGGGAGTTCGCCTCCAGCCAGGTGCTCGTCGCGCGCAGTGGCAAGGACGTGTCGCTGCTGCCGTTCAACCAGCCGGCGCTGGACCTCTCCGACTTCCAGGTCGCCGGTCGCAAGCAGACCTGGTTCGAGGTGTTCGCGTGGGCCGACCGCGACCTCTACCGCCCGGGCGAAACCGTGCGGCTCTCGGCGCTCCTGCGCGACCATGACGGCAAGCCGCTGCCGCCGCAGCCGCTGTTCCTGACCCTCAAGCAGCCGGACGGGCGCATCTACGCCGAGAGCCGGCTCGATCCGCGCGCGCTCGGCTACGTCGAATGGTCGCGCGAGATCCCGGCCGACGCCCCGACGGGCCGCTGGCAGGTGGAGTTCCGCACCGACCCGAAGGCCGATGTCGTCGCGCAGGGCCCCACCTTCCGCATCGAGGAGTTCCTGCCCGAGCGGCTGAAGCTCGATCTCGATTCGCCTGCCGCCGTGCTGCAGCCCGGGCAGGCGTTGCCGCTGCGGGTCGACGCCGCCTACCTTTACGGCGCGCCGGCCGCCGGCAACCGCTTCAGCGCGCGCCTGACCGTGGCGGCCGACCAGCATCCCGTCGCCACACGCGAGGACTACTGGTTCGGCGACCCCACCCTCGAACTGCCGAAGGAAGCACGCGACGTCATCGACACCGCGCTCGATGCGCAGGGCCGGCTGGCGCAGGACATCGACCTGGGCGAGGCGGCGCAGGCCAGGGCACCGGTAGCGGCCATCGTCGCCGGCAGCGTGCACGAGACCGGCGGCCGCGCTGTCTCGCGCACGCTCAAGCGCACCGTCTGGCCAGCGGCCGAACTGGTCGGCGTGCGGCCGCTGTTCGACCTCGCGGACGGGTCCGACGCCAACGGACGCGCCGGTTTCGAGCTGATCCGCAGCAATGCCGCCGGCGAGCTGCTGGCGGCGAAGGGACTGCGCATCGCGCTGGTGCGCGAGCGGCGCGACTACCACTGGACGTTCGACCAGGAAAGCGGCTGGCACTTCGACTACAATGCGCGCTTCGAGGAGTCCGAACAGCGCGAGGTGGACATCACGGCAGGCGCGACGGCGCGCATCGACGTCGCCGTGGAATGGGGCAACTACCGGCTCGAGGTGACCGACCCCGCCACCGGCCTGGTGACGCGCCTGCCCTTCTTCGCAGGCTGGAGCTGGAACGACGACAACCGCGGCAAGGAAGCGCGCCCGGACAAGGTCAAGCTGGCGCTCGACAAGCCGGCCTACCGCGTCGGCGACACGCTGCAGGTGACCGTCACCGCGCCGCAGCCAGGTCCCGGCCTGCTGCTGGTCGAGTCCGACCACCTGCTCTACACGCGCGCGATCGACGCCATGCCCGGGGCAACCTATGCCATTCCCGTAACGGAAGACTGGGAGCGCCACGACGTGTACGTCACCGCGCTGGTGTTTCGCGGCGGCTCGGCCGTCTCGCGCACGACGCCCGCACGCGCCGTCGGCGAGGCGCACGTGCCGATCGACCGCAGCGCGCGCAAGGTCGAGGTCACCCTGGAGGTGCCGGCGCAGATGAAGCCCGAGCAGGACCTGCCGGTGCGCGTGCACGCGCCGTCGCTGGCGGGCCAGGAGGCCTGGGTGACGGTGTCGGCCGTCGATGTCGGCATCCTCAACATCACGCGCTTCGCGCGGCCCGATCCGCTGGCCTGGTTCTTCTCGCCGCGTGCGCTCGGGGTGGACGCCTACGACCTCTACGGCCGCGTGATCGAAAGCTTCGACGGCAACACGGCACGCCTGCGCTGGGGCGGCGACATGGCGCTGGACGCGCTGCCGCAGGCGCGCCGCCCCACCGCGCGCGTGCAGACGGTGGATCTCTTTGCCGGGCCGGTGCAGCTGGATGCGCAGGGTGACGCCGCGGTGGCGCTCGCCATGCCCGACTTCAACGGCACCGTGCGCGTGACGGCAATCGTCTACGGCGCCGACCGGTTCGGCGGCGCGGATGCCGAAACCGTGGTGCGCGCGCCGCTGGTGGCCGAGGTGTCGGCGCCGCGCGTGCTCGCACCCGGCGACGCCGCCAGCCTGACGCTCGACCTGCAGAACTTCTCCGGCAGCGAACGCGCATTCGAGGTCGACGTGTCGGCCGAGGCGCCGCTCGCGGTCGGCACGGGAGCGCGCCGCGTCACCCTCGCCGACCAGGCCAAGGCGACGCTCTCCTTCCCGCTGTCGGCGCTGGAGGGCCAGGGCGTCGGCCGCATCCGCATCGAAGCCCGCGGCGGCGACATCCGGGTGGACCGCACGTTCGAGCTCGCCGTCCGCCCGGCTTGGCCGCAGGTGCGCCGCTCGATTCCTTCCACGCTGGAGAAGATCGCGCCGGTGGTGCTCGGGCGTGCGGCAATCGAGGGGCTGCTGCCGCCGTCGGTCACCGCGCGCCTGACGGTGTCGAGCCTGCCGCCGCTGCCGTTCGCCAGCGCCCTCAAGGATCTCCTGAAATATCCCTACGGCTGCGCCGAGCAGACCACCAGCAAGGGGTTCGGCGCGTTGCTGCTGGACGAGCAGACCGCGGCCAACCTGCACGTCGAGGGGCTCGATGCCGCGACGCGCAAGCAGCGCGTGGACGGCGCGATCGGCCGCGTCGCGTCGATGCAGGTCGGCTCCGGCCACTTCTCGATGTGGGGCGGCGACAGCAGCGTCAACGAGATGCTGACGCCCTACATCGTCGAGTTCCTGCTCGATGCCCGCGAGGAAGGTTTCCTGGTGCCCGACGGCGTGCTGCAGAAGGCGCTGCAACGGCTCAACGACGACCTCCTCTCCGGCGGCCATCCTTTCTATGGCTACGAGCATGCCGACCACCTGCGGTTCGCCGACCAGGCCTACTCCGGCTACGTGCTGGCGCGGGTCAACCGCGCCCCGCTCGGCACCTTGCGCGCGCTGTTCGACGACGAGCGCGGCAAGTCGCTCACCGCGCTGCCGCTGGTGCACCTCGGCATCGCGCTCAAGCTGATGGGCGATGCGCCGCGCGCGCAGAAGGCCATCGCGGAAGCGTTCGACAAGGACGTGCAGCGGCCGTGGTACCTCGGCGACTACGGCTCGGACCTGCGCGACACCGCCCTCATGATCGCGCTCGCACACCGCTACGGGCTGTCGCGCCCCGGCGACGACGCGCGTGTGTTCGAGCTCGCCCGTTCGATGGCGAGCGCCGACCACGCGGCCGACGCCGGCGAGCGCCGCTGGGGCGCCGGCTGGCGCTACCTCAGCACGCAGGAACAGATCGCCATCGCCCGCCTCGGCCGCACCCTGGTCCGTGACGGCGATACCGTGGTGGCCGGCACGCTGGTGGTGGGCGACACGCGCGCCGCGATCGAACCCGACCGGCTGTGGAGCCGCGTGTTCGATGCCGCCGACATCGGCGCGGGCGTGCGCTTCCTGCCCGAAGGCGACCTGCCGCTGTACGTGATGACCGACGTCGCCGGCACCCCGCGCGCGGCGCCGCCGCCGGACGACCACCACGTCGCCATCCGGCGAACGTTTTACACGCTGCAGGGCAAGCCGTGGGAACCGGCGCCGCTGCGCGAGGGCGACAGCCTGATCGTGGGGCTGTCGCTGGAGGCGCGCTCGGCCATGCCCGATGCGCTCCTCACCGACCTGCTCCCGGGCGGGCTCGAGATCGAGAACTTCAACCTCACCGACGCGAAGCAGTGGGCCGACGTGGTCGTCGACGGCATCGCCATCACCGACCGCGCCCAGGCCGCCGAGGTGCGCCACGAGGAGTTCCGCGACGACCGTTACGTCGCCGCGCTGAAGCTCGACGAGGGCCAGCAGGCGCATGTGTTCTACCTCGTGCGCGCGGTGTCGCCCGGCACCTACCGCGTGCCGCCGCCGCTGGTGGAGGACATGTACCGGCCCGAGGTGCGCGGCGTCGGCGCGAGCACGCCGGCGACCCTGACGGTGGTCGAGCCC
>JAEZQS010000046.1 GCA_023412995.1 Pseudomonadota bacterium | reverse complement strand
CGGCGGGGTGCTGGCGGTTCACCCCCCCCGCGCGCGGGGCGCCGACATCGATCCGCACGTGCGCCACGGCCGCCGCCTGCGCCGGTTCGGCGGGTTCGCCCGGAGGAGCGGGATCGGGCTGGCCTGTTGCCGGCGTGGGCGGAACCGGAGCGGAGGCGGCCGGGGCGGGCCGCCGGCCGCGCACCGCCAGCCAGGCGACGAGCGCCCCGGCGACGAATCCCAGCACGAACCACAGCGCACGCTCGGTGATCGGCAACATCACGTCGTCTCCCGCTCGGATGAAGCGGCGCAAGCCTAGCACCGCCCGTGTTAACCCGATGCTGGCGCGGCAGCCCGCCCACGCACGGCGAGCACCGCTTCGGCCAGTCCCCGCCCTCAGCTACCGCCCCTTCCCCTAGAATCACGCCATGAACCTGCTCGCGATCGAGACCTCGACCGAGAACTGCTCGGTCGCGCTGCTGCATGGCGACGACCTGGTCGGACGCAGCGAACTGGCGCCGCGGCGACACGCCGAGCGCGTGCTGCCGATGTGCGACGAGGTGTTGGCCGAAGCAGGGCTGCATCGCAGCGCGCTGGATGCGATCGCCGTCGGCCGCGGGCCCGGCGCCTTCACCGGCGTGCGGCTGGCGGTCGCGGTGGCGCAGGGCATCGCGCTTGCGTTCGACCTGCCGGTCGTGCCGGTGTCCTCCCTTGCGGCGCTGGCGCTGCAGGCAGGCGACGATGCCGACGCGATCCTCGCCGTGATCGACGCGCGCATGGGCGAGGTCTACAGCGGCGTGTTCTGCCCGGTCGAAGGTGGACTGGTCGAGTCGATCGGCGCTGAAGCGGTGGGCCCGGCCGCGGACGTGCTCCTGCCCGGCGCCTCCTCCTGGCACGTAATCGGCACCGGCTGGGCCCGTTACGCCGACGTGCTGGCCACGCGGCTTTCCGTTCCACCGCGCCTGGCGATCGGCGAGGCGTTCCCGCAGGCGATCGACATTGCGCGCCTGGCGGCGCCGCTGGCCGCGCGCGGGGCTGGCGTGCCGGCCGATGAGGCATTGCCGGTCTACCTGCGCGACAAGGTGGCGCTCACGCTCGCCGAACAGCGCGGGGCGGGTGGCCGCGGCCGGCCGTGACATCCCGCGATCCGCTCGCGCGCGCTCCGCGCACCGCATGATGCTCAAGAACGTGACGTGGCGCGGCGTGCTGCGCCGGATCAAGAACACCGTCCCGGGGCTCGACCGCGCGTGGGCGCTTTCCAAGCGCGCCCTGGCGCTCAGCTATCGCGGCAGGATGCTGTCGGAAGTGCTGCGCTTCAACGACACGACCGAGGTCAACGACCTGCCCGGGATCGCGCACTACTGGTCGAACACCTACCTGCGCCCGCTGCTGGAGGAACACGGCGTCTCCCATCCGGAGGCGTTCTTCGCCCGCTATCTCGGCGAGGGCATGCGGCGGTGCGGCGAGCACGACCCGGTGTTCCTCAGCATCGGTGCGGGCAACTGCGATACGGAGATCCGCGTGGCGCGGCTGCTGCGCGACGCGGGCATCGCGCGTTTCACCATCGAATGCCTCGACGTCAACGCCGAGATGCTTGCGCGCGGGCGCGCTGCGGCGCAAGCGGAAGGCCTGGACAGCCACCTGGCGTTTTCCCGCGGCGACTTCAACCTCTGGCGGCCGCAGCGGCGATACGCCTCGGTGATGGCGAACCAGTCGCTGCACCATGTCGTGCGGCTTGAACACCTGTTCGATGCGGTGAAGGAATCACTCCTGCCCGGCGCCTTTTTCGTCGCCTGCGACATGATCGGCAGGAACGGCCACCAGCGCTGGCCCGAGGCACTCGCCGCCGTGCACGCCTTCTGGCAGGAGTTGCCGCCCGCGTACACCTGGAACCGCCAGCTTTCCCGCTTCGAGCAGCCCTTCGCCAACTGGGACAACTCGCGCGAGGGGTTCGAGGGCATTCGCGCGCAGGACATCCTGCCGCTGCTGCTGGAACGCTTCCACTTCCACCTGTTCATCGGCGTCGCCAACGTCGTCGACGTGTTCATCGATCGCGCCTTCGGGCACCACTTCGACCCGGCGCGGCCGTGGGACAGGGAGTTCATCGACCGCGTGCACGCGTACGACGAGGCGGGATTCCGCGCAGGCACGCTGACGCCCACCCGCATGTTCGCCGTGATGGCCACGGACGCCGCACCGGTCCGGCGCGTCGCGCGCGGGCTGACTCCGGAAGCCAGTGTCCGCCGCCCCTGAGCGCCCGGCCGTCGCGTCGCGTTCCGGCGCCATGCCGGTGCGCCACCTCGTCGCCGTGCCACTGTTGCTGCTGCTGGCGCTCGCTTCGATGCGGCTCGTGCAGTGGGGCCTCACGCAGCAGGTCAGCTTCGACGGCGCGATGAACCTGGAAGTGGCCCGCTCGCTGGCGGAAGGCCACGGTTACCGCCGCCTGTACGGCGACCAGGCGGCGTTCTCGCCCGCCATCCAGACCCGCGCTCCCTACCTCCTTCCCGCCGCCGCCGTCTTCGCCACCTTCGGCGTCGGCGTGTGGCAAGCCCAGCTGGCTAATCTGCTCTATCTTCTGCTGCTCGCACTGGCCGCGATGGCACTCGCGCGGCGATGGCTGTCATGGCCCTGGTCGCTCGCTGCTGCCGCCGCGGTCGTCGGCGCGCCGGGAATGGCGGAATACGGCCTCAATGGCTACGGCGAAGCACCCGCGCTGGCGTGGTGGCTGCTGGCGCTGCTCGTGCTCTACCCGCGCGGCGCCGCACGACCGCTGCCGCTGGGGCGCGTGGCGGTGGCAGGCATCCTCGCCGGCACGGCGGTGCTGACCAAAACCGTGCTGCTGGCAGGCCTCGTCGCCGTGCTGCCGGTCCTGCTGCTTTACCAGCTCGGCTGTGGGAAGCGGCGCGATGCGGTGGCTGCCTGCGCGGCGTTCCTGGCGGGTGCGCTGGTGCCGATCCTCCTGCACGAAGCCTGGCGGGCCAGTGCGCTCCCGGCGGATACGGCCTGGTGGCAGTGGGCACTGGGCGAGTACCGGCGCATCCACGACCAGGCGATCGGCGGCAGTTTCGCCGATACCGCCGGGCTGCTGCCGAAGATTCGCACGCACGCCGGGATCCTGGCCACGGCCGTCGGCCTCGCGCTGCCATTCGCGTTGGCCTGGCTGCTGCTGCCGTTCGCGGCACTCGCCGCCGCGGCCCGGCGGATCCGGGCCCTGCCCGGTTGGCCGGTGGTGGCGACGCTCGCCGTTTTCGCCGCGCTGTATTTCGCCTGGTGGCTCGGCATCACGCCGACGCAGAAGGCGTGGTACCGGCGCATCTTCAATGGCGTGGTCGTGCTCGACCTGCTGGCAGTGCTGGTGGCCGGGTCGCTGTGGTCCTTGCGCGCGCACGCGCCGTCATGGCGGCGCGCCTTTGCCATCGGGATGCTGGCGCTGGTGTTTCCAGCGGTGGGGGCGATGGCCAGCCTCCTTCCCGACCAGTGGCCCGACGGCGATTCGCGGCGCGCGCTGGCAGCCGACCTCGCGGCGGTGCAGGCGCTGCCGCCGGATGCGGCGCTGTTCGGCACCGGCTGGTATTCCAGTCCACACATTGCGCTGTATGCCGGACGCCATGTCGGCAACCTGGTGGCGCAGGTGCCGGACCGGCTTGCGCGCGTCGCGCCAGCCTACCTTCTGGTGGATCCGGCAATGGAATCTGCCGGCGCGCAGGACTACTGGTTGCGGCGCTATGCGCACGCGGAGGTGGCGGCGTCGGACGACTTGCGCATCGTCGCGCTCGACACCCACCGCGTAGCGGATCCGTTCGCGGATCGTGCCGTCGACCGCGCCGCGCTGCGCCCATCACTCGCCTTCGACCGCGACCTCGGCGACGCCGGCCTGTTCGGCTTCCACCAGCGCGAAGGCACTGGCTGGCGCTGGGTGGCCGCGGATGCCGAGGCCCTGCTGCGCTACGACGGCGGCGAAGCCCTGGTGGTCGATGCCTATGCGCCCAACCCGGCCGGCTACCGCCACGCGGGCGGCGTCACGGCGACGGTGTGGCTGGACGAGTGCCGCCTGGGCGTACTGCGGCATGCGCAGGATGGCCGGCACGCCACGCGGCTCACGCTGCAACCGTGCCCGTTGCGGGTCGGTCAGGTCGTGCGCGTGCGCCTGCGCAGCGACAACGTGTTGCGCGTGCCGAACGACCGCCAGCTCAGCCTGGTCGTCCACGCGATCGGCTTCGAAAACGCCGCTGCACAGCGACCCGCCACGCGCTAGCGAAGACGCGCACCGGCGCCGCGACCGCCTGGCCCTGCTCAGCCCTGCCCAAACCTCGCCAGCAACCGCTGTGCACGGCGGGCAAGGTAGTGCATTCGGCCGATGAAGCCGCGCTGGAACGCCGCCCGCGCCCTTTCCAGTTCCATCGTCAGGCGCGTGACCTCCCGGTAGAGGCGCTGGTTGTGCTGGTCGCGGCGTGCGAGCAGGACGCGCAGTTCCTCCACGTCGGCTTCCTCCAGCACCCGGCCGGCATGGAAGCGCACCGGCAGCGGCCGATCGACGTAGATCGTCGAATGGGTATCGGCGAGTTCCTCGGGCGGGCGTTCACGCGTGTAGAAATACAGCGCAATCGACTTGCGCGAGAGGTCGCGGCGGCCTTGCGGCAGTGTGATGCGGCTGAACCCGTGCCAGCTCCACTCGGTTGTCTCGAACACGACGCAGCGGTTGAAGAGGGGCGTGATGCACTGCACGCGGTCGTCGGGTGAATGCGGATCCGAATGCAGCTCGAGCGAGCCGCCCCAGGCGTCGTGCCACTCGCGGTTGAGATAGACGATGAGGTTCAGGCGCCGGTGCCAGTCTTCGACCGGATGGCGGTTGAAGTCCACGTGCGGGTCGAGGTCCTGGCCTTCGCGGTTTTCGTGCGTGCCGCCGCCGAAGTAGAACGGGTCATACAGGAGGTCCGGGATGCCGGTCAGCCGCGAGAGGAAATCGAGGAACGGCCGCGAACGGACCAGGCCGTCGAGCCGGGCATACGCCGGGCCGAGGCCGCGTATGCGCTCGACCGTCGCCTTGCCGCCCGTTTCGCCGGCCTCGTTGCGCGCGTTGCCGCGCTCGAACGGCGGGAAGCTCGCCAGCAGCTGATCGGCGAAACCGTCGGTGAGGAATCCGTCGATCACCAGGTGGCGGAACGGGTCGCGCCGGGTGAACGCCGCGGCATGGCGCTCCGCATCGGCGATGACACGGGTGTCGAGGAACTCGGCAAGGGCAGGGGCTTTCATGGGCGCGCATGATGCCATGCGCGGTGGTCAGCCTGGGTCGGGGCCCGCCCCCATTCGCGCCAGCACGCGGCCGATGCGTTCGCGCGTCGGCGCGCGCAGCAGCGAGGCGGCGCGCGCGCGCAGGTCGGCGCGGTCGAGCGTGCCGATGGCTTCGCGTATTTCGAGCAGCACGCCCGGATGCATGCTGAAGTCGGTCAGCCCGAGCGCGAGGAGGAGGGCGGTGTAGCGGCAGTCGCCCGCCATTTCGCCGCACAGCGACACGCGGCGGTTGGCGCGCTGGGCGGTGGCGATGGTCTGGGCCAGCAGCTTCAGCACGGCCGGATGCAACGGGTCATAGAGGTCGGCGAGCTGGTCGTTGTTGCGGTCGACCGCGAGCGTGTACTGCACCAGGTCGTTGGTGCCGATGGCGATGAAATCGAGCGAGCGGATCATCCCGGGCAGGGCGATCGCCGCCGCCGGCACCTCGATCATGGCGCCGAGCTCCACCTTTTCGGCGGTCTCGACGCCGCCGGCGTGCAGTTCGCGCCCGCAGCGCTCGAGCAGCACGCGCACGCCGGCCATTTCCTCGGCCGCCGCGACCATCGGCACCAGGATGCGGACCGGCCCGTAGCAGGCGGCGCGCAGGATGGCGCGCAGCTGCGTGGCGAGCAGTCGGGGGTGGCGCAGCGACAGGCGCACGCCGCGCACGCCCAATGCCGGGTTTTCCTCCTCGTCGAGCGCGAGGCCGCTGGCATCGGCCTTGTCGGCGCCGAGATCGAGCGTGCGGATGGTGACGGGCAGGCCGCCCATGCCGAGGACCACGTCGCGATAGGCGAGGAACTGCTCCTCCTCGCCCGGCAGCTCGCGCCGCTGCAGGAACAGGAATTCGGTCCGGTACAAGCCGATGCCCGCCGCGCCGAGCGCACGCGCCTGGGCGATGTCGGCGCTCGATTCCGCATTGGCGTACAGCGCGATGGGCGTGCCGTCGCGGGTGCGCGTGTCCGCGTTGCGCAGCAGCGAGAGGCGCTTGTCCTTCTGCACCATCTCGCGCTGCCATGCGCGGTAGCGCGCCAGGTCCTGCGCCGCCGGATGGACCACGACTTCGCCGTGCTCGCCGTCGATCAGGATCAGGTCGTCGTCCTGGATCGAGGACAGCGCCTCGTGCGCGGCGACGACCATCGGCAGGTGCAGCGAGCGGGCGAGGATGGCGCTGTGCGAAACCAGGCTTCCCGAGCCCAGCACGACGCCGAGCACGCCACGTTCGGCCAGCGGCACGAGTTCCGACGGCGACACGTTGTCGCTGACCAGGATCTCGCCCACGCGCGAGGCGAGCCGGCGCTCCTCGCGGCTGGACTCGCGCACCAGGCCGGCCTGCACCCGTGCAATGACGTGGTCGATGTCCTCGCGCCGGCTGCGCAGGTAGGGATCGGACATCGCGTCGAACACCGCCACCAGCCGGTCGCGCTGCATCTTGAGCGCCGCGCTGGCGCGGTAGCGACCGAGCCGGATGAGGTCGTACAGGCCCGCGAGCAGCTCGCGGTCGCCCAGCATCAGGTAATGGGTGTCGATGAATTCGGCGACGTCGGCGGCGACCGTGCCCTGCAGCTTCTCGCGCAGGCTGCCCAGTTCCTCGCGTGCGGAGAGGATGGCCTGGCGCAGGCGCTCGACTTCGGCCTCCACCTCGGCCTCGCCCAGCGGCCGCTCGTCCACCAGGTAGCGGCTCGGCTGTTCGAGGCGCGCGCGTCCGAGCGCCATCCCGCGCGATGCCCCGCTGCCTGCCAGTACCAGTCGCACCTGCCGTGGTTTCCTCGCGTTCGCCGCCGGCGGCGGCTATTGGCCCTCGTCGAACTTGCGCTCGAACAGGTCGAGCATCACCTGCATCGCGGCTTCCTCGTCGACGCCCTCGGTGCGCAGCGTCACCGGCGTGCCGCAGCCCGCCGCCAGCATCATCACGCCCATGATGCTCTTGGCGTTGACCTCCTTGCCGCGGCAGGCGATGAACGCATTGGACTGGAAGTCGTGCAGCGCCTGCACCAGCTTGGCGGACGCGCGCGCATGCAGGCCGAGCTTGTTGCTGATCGCGATTTCCCTTTCGAGCATGGGGTTCCTGTCGGGACGTTGCGGGCGGGTGGGGCGACGCTCAGGGCGGCGCGTCGACGACGATGCCGCCGCGGCCGCCGCTGGCCGCGGTCTGCGCCAGCTCGTCGAGCGATTGTTCCGGGTAATTGAGGACACGCAGCAGCATCGGCAGGTTCAATCCCGACACGCAGTGCATGCGCACGCCGAGGTCGGGCAGGCGCCGGGCGATGTTGCAGGGCGTGGCGCCGTACAGGTCGGACAGCACCAGCACGCCGTCGCCGCGATCGAGGTCGCGCGCATTGGCCGCTGCCGATCGCAGCATCTGGTCCGGATCGGCATTGGCGGCAACCTCCTGCACCTCCACCGGCAGCGGCAGCCGCCCCAGCACGTGCCGCGCCGCGCCCACCAGCGCCGCGCCCATCGACTCGTGCGTCATGAGCAGGACGCCGACCGTCATGGGCCGGCTCCGCCGGCCGGGAATGGGGAATAGGGAATGGGGAATGGCAAGAGCCCGTCGCGCAGGCGGCGGTCGGCGTGCTCTTGCCGTTGACCATTCCCCATTCCCCATTCCCCATTCCCGGCTCTCATCACTCGAGCTCCCGATGGAACGTCAGCACCTGCGCGTACTTCTCGCGGAAGTGGGCGGCGAGGCGTTCGGCGAGGTACACCGAGCGGTGGCGGCCGCCGGTGCAGCCCACGCACAGGGTGACGTAGCTGCGGCCGTCCGATTCGAAGCAGGGCAGCCACGTGTCGAGGAAGCCGCACAGGTCGTCGCGGAAGGCGGCCACTTCCTGGCGCGCCTCGAGCCAGTCGCGCACCGGCGCATCCTTGCCGGAGAACGGGCGCAGGCGGGCATCCCAGTGGGGATTGGGCAGGCAGCGTGCATCGAACACGAAGTCGGCGTCGGCCGGGACGCCGCGGCGATAGGCGAACGACTCGAACAGCAGCGTCATCGCACCGGCCGCCACGCCCATCTCGGTGATCACCAGGCGGCGCAGCTGGTGGACGTTGAGGTCGGTGGTATCGATGGTGCGGTCGGCGATCGCGAGCACCGGTTTCAGCAGGCGGCGCTCCTCGGCGATGGCATCGGCCAGTGCGAGCCCGTCGCCGGACAGCGGATGGCGCCGGCGCGTCTCGGAATAGCGCTTGATCAGCACGTCGTCGCCGGTGTCGAGGAACACCAGCCGGTAGCCGACGCCGGTACGGGCGAGCTCGGCGAGGATCTCGGGCAGCCGGTTGAGGTTTTCCTGCCGGTTGCGCACGTCCACGCCCACCGCCAGCTTGTGCGCGAGGCCGCCCGAACCCTGCGAGATCGCCTGCACGAAGGCCGGCATCAGCGCCGCGGGGAGGTTGTCCACGCAGTAGTAGCCAAGGTCTTCCAGCGTGCGCAGGGCGACGCTCTTGCCGCTGCCGGACAGGCCGGTGACGATGACGAGGTGGTCGGGCTTGTCGCCCACCGCCGGGTCGGGCGGCCGCTTCTCTACCATGGTGGCAGCCGCCGCATCTGGTGCGCCTGGCGGTCCATGAAGGTCTGCGCGGGGTCGAAGCCCTTGCTCTTGAGCATGTGGCTGCGCACGGCCGCTTCCGCCAGCACGGCGATGTTGCGTCCCGGCGCGACCGGGATGGTGATCTGCGGAACCTTCACGTCGAGGACTTCCCGGTAGCCCACGTCGCCGGTCAGGCGGCTCATGCCTTCCGCGGGTGCGTCGGGCTTCTGCGGCCGCAAGTGTACGATCAGGCGCAGGTATTTGGACGGTTTCACCGCGGTCTGGCCGAACATCTCGCGCACGTTCAGCACGCCGAGGCCACGCACCTCGAGCAGGTCGCGCAGGATTTCCGGGCAGTTGCCATCGATCACGTCGGGCGCGATGAGGGTGAACTCGGGCGCATCGTCGGCCACCAGGCGGTGGCCACGCGTGATCAGCTCCAGCGCCAGTTCGCTCTTGCCGGTGCCGCTTTCGCCGGTGATCAGCACGCCGATCGAATACACCTCCATCAGGACCCCGTGCAGCGTCACCTGGCGCGCGAGGTGGCGTGCGAGCTGGTACTGCAGGTACGTCAGCAGTTCGTGGCCGCGCTTGGGGCTGACCCACAGCGGCGTGCTCGATTCCTCCGCCGCCTGGCGCAGGTCCGCCGGCACCGGCTGGTCCTTGGTCACCAGCAGCGCCGTCGGCGAGTAGGCGACGATCTTCTCCACCGTCTCCCAGCGCTGGCGCGGATCGAGCGCATCGAGGTAGTTGAGCTCCTCGGTGCCGATGATCTGCACCTTGTTGGGATAGATGATGTTGAGATAGCCGACCAGCGATGGCCGCCGCGCCTGCTCGCCGCCGGTCTCGATCGCGCGGCTTTCCCCGCGCATGCCCGCCACCCAGCGCAGCGCCAGGCGCTCGCCGACCGAGTCGAACAGCTGCCGCGCCGTCAGGCGGTCCACGGCGGGAACGGGAACGCGGGAGGGAGGAGGGGCATCAGCAGGGCGCGGCAGTGAAGTCCGGCCAGTTTAGCCGAGCCGGCTGGCGGCGAGGCCATGGTGGCCCCCGGCGCGCGCGAGGCATCCCCTCTCGCCCGGCATCTGTCGCGGGTCCGCGCCTTCACGGTCGGGCATACGTGTGGGTAGAGCGGAAGCTTGAACCACGAAGACACGAAGGACACGAAGAAGGAGCAAAAGCCTTCAACACCGGGCACACCGAGAACACAGAGAAAGCAATGAATGGAATCGGGTACGGTGAGCAGGCCCGAAAAAATCCACTTCCTGTGGATTTTTCCAATCGCGAGTCCGGCCCAGGTCCGGACTCTCTCCGCACATCCGGCACTTGCGTGCCCGATGTGCGACCGGCCATCCCTGGTCGGCTGTGAGACTGTTCAATTCACACCCTCACAGAGAAGGCAAAAGGGCTTCAGAGCAGTCTCGTGAGGCCGCCGGCGGCAGCCCACGCGACTGGAAGCTTTTTCTGAGTCTTCCCTCGCCCGGCTGAACGAACGCGCCGGCGCATACCAGAGCGCTTCCACGACGCCGCTAGCACGGCACTACCAGCCGGCGCCGGGCTCCCGGCCCCTCGATCCCAGTCCCCGCTCCAGCACCGCATGCAGCGCCGCGGCGTCCGGGGCCTTGCGCAGCTCGCCGGTCAGGGTCGGATCGGAAAACAGTTCGGCCAGTTCCGCCAGCAGCTTCAGGTGCTCGTCGGTGAAGTGGGCGGGGACGACCAGCGCGGCGACGAGGTCCACCGGCTGGTCGTCGTCGGCGTGGAAATCGACCGGCCGTGCCAGCCGCACGAAGGCGGCGCGGGCGGACGCGATCGCGGCGCTGCGCCCGTGCGGGATGGCGACGCCGTGGCCGAGGCCGGTGCTGCCGAGGCGCTCGCGTGCGG
>JAEZQS010000312.1 GCA_023412995.1 Pseudomonadota bacterium | reverse complement strand
GCCAGTGGCCGGGCGCCACGCGCGTTTCCGACTCGTTACATCCCGCCGCGCCCGCCGCGGGTCCGTGCCCCGGGGGCCGGGTCGGCACGACCGGTGCCGGTGTCGGCGGACGATCCCATTCCCGCTTCACCCTGCTTGCGCTCGGCCACGCGCTGGGCGCGATCCTCGCGCGTGCCGCCGCTCATGGAACCCGCCGCATTGCGCGCCGCTGGATCGTCCTTGCCCGGCTCGAGCGGCAGCTGGCCCCTGGCGATGCGCTCGCGATTGCCGAACCCGTGGTGGGGCTGGTTCTGTCCGGTGCCGCCCGCGTCACCGAAGCGGTCGCTGGCCTCGCGTTGTGCGCCGCGTCCGCCCCCGCCCGCTTCGTCCATGCCGGTCGCGCCAGCAGCCGCGCTGTCGCGCTGGCCGTCATCGAGCGACCGCTTCGGCGCGTCGGGCATCCTGCCGGTCCGCTCGTCCGGAATGCCGGCCGACGGATCGACCTTGCCGCCCGCTTTCTGCGCCACCTCGTGGCTGATGCCACCCTGGGCCTGCGGACCCCGGTACCCGCGATCCTGGTTGCTCGACTTCGTCATGGCTGCTCCTCTTGTCCGTTGATGCTGCCACCCTAAGTCCGGTGCCCCGTGCCCGCGCTGAACACCGGCGCGATCGCGCGGAAACGCCATCCCGGGCGCGCGCGGGCCGTCGAAACAGGCGATCATCCGCGGCAGAGCCCTTCCGTGCGGAGTGCCCATGAGCGATCCGGCGCCGTGCAATCCGGTGATCCTCGTCCCCGGCATCAAGGGGACCGAGCTCATCGATGAATATCCTGCCAGCCGCGAGGAGGTGTGGTCGCTGCTGGCGAGCGTGCGCGGCGACTGCAAGCGCCTCGCGCTGCATCCGGACGATCGCCGCTACGAGCGCATCGAGCCGGCGCGGATCACGCCGGGTCCCCTGTTCGAGCTGGTGTACGGGCAGTTCCTGCGCGCGCTGCGGCATGAACTGACACCGCAGGAAGACCGCCCCACGCCCGTGTACGCGTTTTCCTACGACTGGCGCCGCGCGCTCGGCGACGTGCAGGCGCAGCTGGCCGCCTTCATCGACGAGGTGATCGACCGCACGCTGCTGCTGCGCCATTACTGGCAGTCCGCCTACCGCAAGCGCCCGCGCGTGAACCTGGTCGGGCATTCGATGGGCGGGCTGGTGATCGCGGGCCTGCTGGCGCAGCAGGGCGGCGCGAGGATCGGCAAGGTGGCGACCCTCGCGGCGCCGTTCGGCGGCTCGGCCAACGCCGTGCTGTCGATCGCGACCGGCCAGTCGTCGCTCACCTCGCTCGCCGCGAGTCCCGCCGAACGCGAGGTCGCGCGGCTGCTGCCCGCGGTCTACCACCTGCTGCCGAGCCATCCCGGCGCACTGGCCTGGCCGAACGGCCTTGCGCGCAGCTTCTACAAGCCGCTCGCATGGCAGCCCTCGGTGTACGAGACCATTGCCGAGTACATCCGCCTGTATTCGCGGCGCGAGCCTTCGGAGCTGGCGAGCCTTCCCGACCGCATCGCCGACGCCGCTGCGATCCTGAAGTCCATCCTCGCGACGGCGCAGCAGCACCGCAGCAGCATCGACACGCTGGATCTCGCCGCCGCCGGTCTCGCCGCGACCGACTGGCTGTGCGTGCTCGGCATCGGCGAGCCGACGGTGGATCGCATCGTGGCCGCGACGGTGCCGCTGCGCGACAAACGCGGATTCTCGAAGGCGGCGCTGTTCGACGACGGCACCGGCATGCAGATCGACCTGGCCGCCACCGTGCCGGTGGACGACTACGACGCCGGCCAGCACGCGCGACCAGCGCCGCGCACCGGCGATTCGACCGTCGCGCTGGCCGGCGCGACGCCGTCGTTCCTGCCGTACGAACAGCTGGTGGCGGTGACGCGTGGCCATTACGGCTGGTGGGAGCTCGCCGACCGCCTGGTCAACGGCATCGTCGACCTGCATACCGCACTGCCGCGCATGAACATGGCGCAGTCGATGGTGGTGGCGCACTTCCTCGGCCAGGACGTCCGCTCCGGACAGGCCTTGTCCGCACCCGGCGTGAAGGCAGACGACTGGCACCCGCCGGTGGGCGGCATCACGTTCGGCTGAGCCGCTGGCGGCGCCGCGCCGCCGTGCTACCGTTTCGCATCGGCGCACGGCGCCGGCAACCTGCGGCGGGAGGCAGGGCGATGGAGCGGGCGCGCAGGGGGCAGCCATGGGCATGAACCAGGCCGCGGCCGCATGCCTGGAGAGCGCGGCCTCCGCGCCGCTGGTGATCGGCGTGACCAGCCATCGCAACATCCCCTCCAGCGAGGAGGAAGCGGTTCGCGCGCGCGTCCGCGCCTTCCTCGCGCAACTGCGGGCGGACTTCCCCGACGTCCCGCTATGGGTGCTGTCGGCGCTCGCCGAAGGCGGCGACCAGTGGGTGGCGGAGGAGGCACTCGCCGTCGGCGCGACGCTGGTCGCGGCGCTGCCGATGCCGGCCGACCTCTACGAGCGCGATTTCGACGATCCTGCGGCGCGGGCACGCTTCCATGCGCTGTGCCAGTGCGCGGAAGTGGTGCAGCTGCCGCTGCGCAACGGCCACTCGCGGCGCGCGGTCGGCCCGCCGGGCGTCGCCCGCAACCACCAGTACGCGCAGGCGGGCGTCTACATCGCCAGCCACTGCCATGTCCTGCTGGCGGTCTGGGACGGCAAGGAATCGGACCGCCTCGGCGGCACCGCGCAGGTGGTGCGCTACCACCTCGCCGGCGAGATGCCGGGCTTCGCCGCGCACGGTCGCCAGCGGCTGCGGGTGCTCGGCGGCGACGAGCGCCTGCTGCTGCACGTCGCCTGCTCGCGCGAGGGAGCGGATGGCGCACCCGCCGACGGACTGCAGCCGGGACAGGCCTGGTGGTACACGGGCGATACCCGCACGCCGGCCAGCGGAGAACTGCCGCCTGCGGCCCGCTACGCCTTCGGGCGGATGGCCGCCTTCAACCGCGACGCCGCGCGGCACGCGGAGGCGATCGCACGTGCCGCCACGGCCTTGCCCGCACCGCGGCTGTTCCATGCCGCCGACTGGCTGGCCAACCACTACCGCCGGCGCGTGCTGCTGGCGATGCGGCTCACCTATGGACTCGCCGCGCTGATGGGCATCGCCTTCGTCTGCTACTCCGACCTGCCGGCGCAGGACGGCATGATCCACGTGTTCCTGCTGCTGTTCGCGCTCGGCGTGGCGGTGGGCGCGGTGGCACGGCGGCGCGACTGGCACCGGCGCTACCTGGACTACCGGGTGCTGGCCGAGGGCCTGCGCGTGCAGTGGTACTGGCGACGGGCGCGGCTGGCCGTCGAGCAGGCCGAATTCGCGCAGGACACCTTCCTGCAGCAGCAGGACCCGGAGCTCGCCTGGATCCGCGACGTGATGCGCGCGGCCAGCCTCGATGCGCACCGCGCGGCAACGCCTGAAGCGCCCGGTGGGCTGGCCGAAGTCATCGACGAATGGGTCGGCGAGCCGGGTGGCTCGGGCCAGCTGCACTACTACGAATGCCGCGCCGCGGAGCGCGAGCGACTGGAGCGCGCCACCAGCCGGCTCGGCACGCTGAGCCTGTGGACCGGCATCGCGATCAGCGTGTTCCTCGCGCTGCGTTTCCGCACGCTCGATGCGGACATGCGCAGCATGCTGGTGGCGCTGATGGGCGTGGTCTCGATCCTCGCCGCCGTGCGCGAGGCCTACGCCTTCCGCAAGGCCGACAAGGAACTGGTGCGCCAGTACCGCGCCATGGCACGCCTGTTCGCCGCCGCCCGGCGCGCGCTCGACTTCAGCAGCGACGCCGCCACCCAGCGCGGCATCCTGCGCACCCTCGGCGAAGCGGCGCTCGCCGAACATGCCGGCTGGAGCCTGGTACACCGCGAACGGCCACTCGAATCCGGGCGGCCGTGAGGTTCGCGCAGCCGAATCACGACACGTTGAAGCGCGGGATCCACCCCGCCGCCGTGATCGCCGACTGGCGCGCGCGAAACCAGCGACCGCGTCGCACACCCGACGCTCCTACGCGACGGGTATCAGATCGACCCAGGCAAAGCGGCCGTCATGCAGGTGCCGGGCGCCGGTCTCGACGCGGAGTGGCTCCTGCCACAGCGGCCCGCCCAGCACGCAGGTGTGGAACTCGCCGTTCTCGCCGCAGGGGTCGCAACCGGGTGGCAGCGCCGCGAGCAGCGAGGCATCGAACGGGCGGCCGCACAAATGGCCATCGAGCTGCGTGGTATCGACGCAGCACAGGCGTGCCAGCCAGTCGCCGTCCACCAGCGATCGCGCCACGCGCGCCGTGTCCTCGCCCCACAGCGGGAACGTCGCACGCCAGCCGACGCGGGCGAGCTGCTGCTCGCGCCAGGCGCGCACGTCGGCGAGGAAGAGATCGCCGAAGGCCAGCGTGGCAAGCGCCGGTTCCTGCGCGCGGGCCAGGGCAAGCGCTTCGCCCAGTGCGGCGACGTAGGCGTCGTTGCTGCTGCCGGCCGGAACGCTCGCCTCGAACAGCGGCAACCCGAGGCGTGCGGCCTGTTGGCGTACGATCGCGGCCCGGAGGAACTGGCCGCCCACCCGGCCGCTGCCGGCATCGAGAGTCACCAGCAGCCCCGCCACCCGCCACCGGGGGTGCTCGCGCAGGCGCAGCAGCGCCAGCGCGCTGTCCTTGCCACCGCTCCACGCCAGCAGCACCGGCGTCATCGTTCCTTCATCGGCGCTGCCACAGCAACAGCCGGTTGTTGGCAGGCATGTCGACCCGTGCGAGCCGGTGGAAGCCCGCCGCCGTGGCCAGCGCGTCCACCGCTTCGCGGTCGCGCACGCCCATGTGCGAGGCACGCGCGCGCAGCGAGGCGTCGAAGGCGGCGTTGCTTTCGCTGGTCGGCTGCCCGTGTTCGTGGAAGGGGCCGTAGATTGCGAGCCGCGCGTCCGGCGTGGCGGCCGAGGGCAGTGCGCGGAACAGCGCCTCGACCGCGTCCCAGCCCATGATGTGCAGCGTGTTGGCGCTGAACACGGCGTCGAAGCGCGTGTCCGGCCACGCGCCGGTGACGTCCAGTGCCAGAGGCGGCGGCGTATTGGGAAGCGCCGCGTGCGCCAGCCATGCGCGGATGCCGGGCAGGTTTTCCGCGCGGTCCGATGCCTGCCACGTGAGCCACGGCATCGCGGCCGCGAAGTGCACGGCGTGCTGCCCGGTGCCGCTGCCAATCTCCAGCACGTGGCGCCGATCGGCAAACGCGTCGCGCAGCACGGCGAGGATCGATTCGCGGTTGCGCTCGCAGGCGGCGGACCAGGGTTTGTCGTCCATGGCTGCAGTGTGCCGCGTGCGGCGCCGCCGCGCAGCCACGAATGCGGCGGTTTCCTACGGCGCGACGCGATTGCTGCCGCTGGCAGGCAGCTGCACCGGCGCGGCAGGGTGGCGTTCACCCCTTTGCCGGAGTCACTGCGATGCGCCCGTTGCCTGCCGTCGCCCTGTTCCTGCTGGTCGCCGCGTCGACGGCCAGCGCCTGCCCGGCGTGGGACGCGCCGCGTGCCCGCGAGGAACTGCGCGCGCTGGATGCACGCCTGGCGGCGTGGGATCTCGCCTATCACCGCGACGGCGTTTCGCCGGTGGACGACAGCCTTTACGACCAGGCGCGTGCCCGAGCCGCGGAATGGCGCGCGTGCTTCCCGGGCGTGGCAGCCGCACCCGTGGATCCACTGGCCGGTGCGGGCGGACGCGCGGTGCCGCCGGTGCCGCAGACCGGCCTCGCCAAGCTGCCCGACGCCGCCGCGGTCGCGCAGTGGATCGCGTCGCGCGACAAGGGCGACCTCTGGCTCCAACCCAAGGTGGACGGCGTCGCCGTGACGCTGCTGTACGTCGATGGCGTGTTGCAGCAGGCGACCAGCCGCGGCGATGGCGCACGCGGCGAGGACTGGACGGTGCGCCTTCGCCCCGTCGACGCGGTGCCGGAACGCCTGCCGCACGCGCCTGCGCGCGTCGTGCTGCAGGGCGAACTCTACTGGCGTCTCGACCATCACGTGCAGGCGACGGACGGCAGTGCCGGCGCGCGCTCGCGCATCGCGGGGGCCCTCGCGCGGGATCGCCTCGATCCGGATACGGCGGCCCATGTCGGCTTCTTCGCGTGGGACTGGCCGGACGGTCCGCCCGACATGCGCTCGCGCCTGCAGGGCCTGCGCGACTTCGGCTTTGCCGATGCCGCCGGCCTCACCCTTGCCGTGGGCGATGCGGACGCCGTCGCCGCGTGGCGCGACCGCTGGTACCGCTCGCCGCTGCCGTTTGCCGCCGATGGCGTGGTGCTGCGCCAAGGCCAGCGGCCGGATGCATCGCGCTGGCGCGCGCAGCCGCCCAACTGGGCCGCGGCGTGGAAATTCCCGCCGGCGGTGGCGCTGGCCGAAGTGGTCGCGGTGGAGTTCACCATTGGTCGCAGCGGCCGCATCACGCCGGTGCTGCAACTGGATCCGGTGCCGCTGGACGACCGCACGATCCGGCGCGTCGGGCTTGGTTCGCTTGCGCGCTGGCGCAGCCTCGATGTCCGCCCCGGCGACCAGGTGGAGATCGCGCTCGCGGGACTCACGATCCCGCGCGTCGAGCGCGTGGCCTGGCGCGCCAGCCGACGCGTCGCGGTTGCCGCTCCCGACCCGGCCGACTACGGCCCACTGACGTGCTGGCACCCGACGACGGGATGCGTCGGGCAGTTCATTGCCCGCCTCGCCTGGCTCTCCGGCCGCGACGCGCTTGCACTGGGCGGAATCGGCGAAGGCGCCTGGCGCGACCTGGTCGATGCCGGGCTCGTCACGGGCCTGCTCGACTGGCTCGATCTCGATGCGACCGACCTGCAGGCGCGCGGCATTCCGCGCGCACGCGCCATCCATCTGGCCGCTGCCTTCGCCACCGCGCACCAGCGCAGCTTCACCGCCTGGTGCCGCGCGCTGGGCCTGCCGTCCACCGCATCCGCACCCGACTGGCCGACTCTCGAGCGCATGGCAGGCACCGACGCTGCCGCGGCAGCGGCCCGGCGCATGCGCGCATTCATGCAGCATGGGGAAGTGCGCGCCCTCGTGGCGCAGCTGCACGCCGCGGGCATTGCCGGCTTCTGAGCTTCCGCGCAGAACGTGCTGCCGCCGCGGCCTCTCCGGAGCGCCGACCGTTTTGCGTCCGCTCATCTCCCGCGCGCACCCTTTGCGTGATGACGCACGAACGGGCCGCGATCGCAACCACCGCCACGAAGAAGGCCGCGCCCACGCGGAGCCTGGCCGCGCTGCGGCGCGAGGCGCGTGACTGCCGGGCGTGCCCGCTGTGGGCGCCGGCGACCCAGACGGTGTTCGGCGAGGGGCCGGAATCGGCGCGGATCCTGGTGATCGGTGAGCAGCCGGGGGACCAGGAGGACCTGTCGGGTCATCCGTTCGTGGGACCTTCGGGGCAGCTGTTCGACCGCGCGCTGGAGGAACTCGGCATCGATCGCGGGACGCTCTACGTCACCAACGCGGTCAAGCACTTCAAGTTCGAGCAGCGCGGCAAGCGGCGCCTGCACAAGCGCGCCAATGCGGCGGAGCAGGCCGCCTGCCGGCCGTGGCTGGATGCCGAGATCGCGCGTGTCGATCCTGCCGTCATCGTCTGCCTCGGTGCGATGGCGGCGCAGGCGATGCTCGGCCGCGGCTTCGGGCTGATGCGCGAGCGCGGGCGCTGGGTGGAACGGGAGGATGGCCGGCGCGTGCTGGCGACCGTGCATCCCTCGTTCCTGCTGCGCCAGCGCGGCGACGAGGAGCGCCACCGCGCCTACGCGGAATTCGTGCGCGACCTGTCGCTGCTGCGCGATCGGGTCGTGCAGGTGCAACGAAAATAGCGCATGATTGCACCTGACCGTTCCTGCCGGGAGCCTCCGTGTCCGCATCCGCTGCGCGCCATGCCCACGAGAACGCCGAAGCCAGTCCCCGCGTGCTGACCCGCGCGGCCCTGCGCGCCGCCGAGATCCTCGACGTGCCGCAGCGCACGCTGGCCGACATCATCGGCGTCAGTCCGTCCACCATTTCGCGCGCGGCAAGCGAGCGCGCGCCGCTCGACCCGGCCAGCAAGGCCGGCGAGCTGGCGACCTTGTGGATCCGCGTGTTCCGTTCCCTCGATGCGATCGTCGGCTCCAACGATGCCGCCGCGCGCACCTGGCTCACGTCGGCCAATGCGGCGTTTGGCGGCAGCCGGCCGCTCGACCGCCTGCGCAGCGCCGAAGGCCTGGTGCACGTGCTGCACTACCTCGACAGCGCGCGGGCGCGGCTGTGACGAGGCTGAGTGATCGGCCGGCATTGCTGACGCAGCCGTGACCGCCGAACCGACGCCGGTTTTCGACCCGCCGCGGCTGCGCGCCGCCGTGCGGCGCATTGCGGCCAAGCCCTGGCGCGTGGTCGAGGCGCAGCACCGCGCTTCCACCATGCGCCTGGCCGATACCCTGGCCGAGCAGCGGTTGCTGGAAGACCTGCTCGATGCCAGCAAGCC
Organism: Pseudomonadota bacterium; assembly: GCA_023412995.1. GTDB lineage: Bacteria > Pseudomonadota > Gammaproteobacteria > Xanthomonadales > Rhodanobacteraceae > Dokdonella_A. The sequence continues at coordinate 11,405 of JAEZQS010000312.1, read as the reverse complement.
GCCGCTGCCGCCCGATGCAGCGCGCCTGCACTACCTCCTCGCGACGCCGTTCCGCTACCCGGCGCCGCCACCCGCCGGTTCGCGCTTCCGCGCGCCGGGGGACCCTGGCGTCTGGTACGGCGCGGCCGTGGTCGAGACCGCACTGGCTGAAGTCGCTTACTGGCGCCTGCGTTTCCTCGCCGATTCGCCGGCGACGCCGGACCTGCCGCCGGTGCCGCACACCGCCTTCCGCGCCAGTATCGGCGGCAGCGCCATCGCGCTGGCCGACGCACCCTTCGCGGCAGTGCGCGCCCGGTGGGAAGACCCGGCCAGCTATCGCGCGACGCAAGCGCTGGCGCAGGCGGCCCGCGCGGCGGGCGTGGCGATCATCCGCTACCGTTCGGTGCGCGATCCACGCCATCGCGCCTGCCATGCGGTGCTGGAACCAAAGGCATTCCGCCAGTCCACGCCGCTCGAGCAGCACACCTGGTGGCTCAAGGTGGCACGCACGCACGTCGTGGCGGAAACTGGCCACGGCAGCGAGCGGCTCGCGTTCGACCCGGTGGACCTGGGAATGCCGACGCCGGGCCCTGCGGGCCAGGCCTCCCGCCCGGACAGCCGTTGCCCCCCGTGCCGCGTCCCGGCGAAGGCGGGGACCTGGCGCGCGGAAAGCGGTTCGGCGGCTTCTGGCGGCGGTGCGGATCCGCTCGCGATCACCGGTCGCGCCGGTGGCTCAGAACGAGGAGCCCGGCTCGCGCAGGAACGCGATCTCCTCTGGCGTGGAGGATCGTCCCAGTATGGCGTTGCGGTGGGGGAAGCGGCCGAACCGCGCGATGATGGCGTGGTGGCGTTCGGCGTACTCCGTGAAGCCGTCGAACGCGGCGCGTTCTTCGGGCGCCACGCTGGCGGCGAGGCTGCGGAACAGCGCGACCGAGCGCTGCTGGTCGGCGAGCGATTCGGAGTGCTCCAGCGGCAAGTAGAGGAACATGCGCTCGATCGCGCGCAGGTCGCGCTCGATGCCGGCGGCGATCCCGTCGGTCGCCCAGCCCAGCGCCAGGGCATCCTGCGCGAAGGCGCGCGGATCGCCGCGGAAGAGGTGCCGCGACACCTGGTCGGCGAGGATCACCAGCGCCAACCGCCCGAGCGGCAGCGCCAGCCAGCTCTCGAGCGCACCGGCGACGGCCGCGGCGTGGCTATGGGCGAATCGCTCCCGGATCTCCGCATCCACGGTCGGGCCGCCACCGAACCATTGGGCGGCGCGCGCAGCGATCACGGCGGCATTGGTGTCGCCGTCGCCGAACCAGCAGGCGAGCAGATCGCGGCAGCGGGGATCGTCCGGCAAGGCGCGAGCGCCGCCGGCGGCACTCATCGCGTCGCCGGTCGCATGCCGAGCATCCGCGCCGGCAGCAGGATGATGCCGCGCACGAGGCCGAGCACGCCTTCCACCGCGAAGCCAAGCAGGCGGAAGGGCAGCAGCAGCAACCACACGATGGGATAGAGCACCAGCGCGAGCAGCGCGACCGGCCAGCAGAAGACCAGCAACAGCAGCCAGAGGACGAAGGTCAGCATCGAGGGCTCCCGGTGGTTCGGCCGTTCAGGCCGGTGGATCCATGCTCGGCGGCAGCCTGCCGGCTACCGCTGCACGCCTACCCTGCGACAGATGGGGGCGCCCGACACGTGCCGAAAGGGCTGCATCACGCCATCGCCGAACCCGCACCGGAGAGCCATGCAAGCGGAAACCCCCGTCATGTGGACCGTCGGCCACTCCACCCGCAGCGCGGAGGAATTCATCGACCTGCTGCACGGCTTCGGCATCAGCCTCCTTGCCGACGTGCGCCGGTTTCCCGGCTCGCGCCGCTACCCGCATTTCGGCAGCGAAGCGCTGGCGACCAGCCTGCGCGGCGCCGGCATCGATTACCTGCACCTTCCCGCGCTCGGCGGCCGCCGCCGCCCGCTGCCGGACTCGCCCAACGGCGTCTGGCGCAACCTCGCCTTCCGCGGCTACGCCGACCACATGGCGAGCGCCGAGTACCACGAAGCGTTCGATGCGGTACGGGCGCAGGCGCGCGAGCGGCCGACCGCGCTGATGTGCGCCGAACGCCTGTGGTGGCAGTGCCACCGCTCCATGCTCGCCGACGACCTGGTCCTGCACGGCTGGGACGTCCGCCACATCCTCGAACCCGGCAAGAGCGCCCCGCACGCCTTCCGCGAACCCGCCCGCCTCATCGACGACACCCCGGTCTACGGCCCTGCCCAACCGTCGCTGCTGTAATGATTCGGGCGGTCAGAAGCCTGAAACACCGATCACACCGAGCACACCGAGGGAGCGAAAAGCCCTTCTCCGGCATGAGCGCACCTTGTGCCCGACGGGGTCGCGAGTAACGGATCAGTCGGATTTTTCCCTTCCTGTAAGCCTTCTCGGTGTGCTCGGTGTGCTCGCTGTTGAAGGCTCTTGCTCCACCTCCTGCTGGCCCGCACCCCTGGGGCAGCAGCCACAGCGGCCGTTAAGGCAGCCGTTCCTAGCATCGAAGGTCCCTTGCGGAGAGCCGCGATGCCTCGTGCGATCTGGACCGGAACCCTCTCCTTTGGCCTGCTCAACGTGCCGATCCAGCTCATGTCGGGCGAGCGGCGCACGGACCTCAGCTTCCGCATGCTCGACAGCCGCAACAACAAGCCGGTGCGCTACGAGCGGGTCAACAGCGAGACCGGCGAGGAAGTGGCCTGGAAGGACATCGTCAAGGCCTACGAGTACGACAAGGGCAGTTACGTCGTGCTGGACGAGGCGGACATCAAGGCGGCCGCGCCCGAAAGCCACGAGGCGGTCGAGATCGAGGCGTTCGTCGATGCCGATGCGATCTCCCCCTCCTATTACGAGAAACCCTACATCCTGGTCCCCGGCAAAAAGGCGGAGAAGGGCTACGTGCTGCTGCGCGAGACACTGGTGCGCACCGGCAAGGTCGGCGTGGCGCGCGTGGTCATCCGCACGCGCGAGTACCTCAGCGCCGTGATGCCGCAGGGCGATGCGCTGGTGATGATTCTGCTGCGTTATCCGCAGGAGCTGGTCGATGCGGAGCAGTTCAACCTGCCCGAAGGCAAGCTGGCCGATTACCGCATCAGCGACAAGGAACTCGACATGGCGCAGCAGCTGATCGAGTCGATGGCGGGCGAATGGAAGCCGGATACCTACCGCGACGAGTTCCGCGAGCGCCTGCACGAGGTGATCGAGAAGCGCATGAAGCAGAAGGGCGTGGTCGAAGCGCCAGAGGACGAAGCGAAGCTGCCGGAAAATGCCGCCACCAACGTGGTCGACTTCATGTCGCTGCTGAAGAAGAGCATCGATACCAAGCAGCGCACGCCGGCGGTCAGGAAAGCCGCCGCCAAGGTGGTGAAGAAGACGCCCGCCAAGGCGGCCGCGAAGAAGAAGCCGGCGGCCAAGGCCGCGTCGAAGCGGCGCAAGTCGGCCTGACGCCCCATGAGCCTGCGCGAGTACGTGCGCAAGCGCCAGTTCGGCGAGACGCCCGAACCCGCGCCGGATGGGCGGACGCGCCGGTCGAAGCAGCCGGTCTTCGTCGTGCAGCTTCACCATGCGCGGCGACGCCACTACGATTTCCGGCTCGAGGTCGACGGCGCGCTGAAGAGCTGGGCGGTGCCGAAAGGCCCGTCGCTGCGTCCTGGCGACAAGCGCCTTGCGGTGGAGGTGGAGGACCACCCGCTGTCCTACGCCACGTTTGCCGGCGACATTCCGAAGGGCCACTACGGCGCGGGGCACGTGGACATCTTCGACCACGGCACCTGGGCGCCGGAGGGCGAGCCGCTTCGCGCACTAGCGAAGGGACACCTGGATTTCGAGCTGTTCGGCGACAAGCTGCGCGGACGCTGGACGCTGATCCGCACGCACGGCCGCGGCGACAAGCCGCAATGGCTGTTGCTCAAGCGCAGTGACGGCGAGACGCGTGATGCGGAGGCCGATGACCTGCTCGACGGCGTTGCGGCGCCGGCGAAAGCGGCGAAGCCGCCAAAGGCGGACGCCCGCGCGGCAACGAAGAAGCCCCGCGCCCCGCGCCGCGCCGCGCTGTCGAAACAGTGGCGCAAGCGGGCGCTCGCACTCGAAGGCGCACGCGATCGCCCACTTCCGGCCGGGTTCCATCCGCAGCTGTGCACCCTCGAGGCAACGCCGCCCAAGGGCGAGGGATGGCTGCACGAAACCAAGTGGGATGGCTACCGCATGCTGGTGGACCTCGACGACCGCAAGGCGCGCCTGCGTTCGCGCAACGACATCGAGTGGACCGACCGCTTTCCGGCGCTGGTGGCCGCCATCGAGGCGCTGCCGGTCGCGTCGGCGCGCTTCGACGGCGAGATGATCGCGCTCGATGCGAAGGGGCACAGCGACTTCTCCGCATTGCAGCACGCGCTCACCGAGGGTGCCGACGCCGCGCTGCGCTACGCCATGTTCGACCTGCCGGCGCTGGAAGGCGTCGACCTGACACGTGTCGCCCTGTGCGAGCGCAAGGCCCTGCTCGAGGCGCTGCTGCAGAAGGCGGATGGCGGCGTGCTCGCCTACAGCACCCACATCATCGGCCATGGCGACGAGGTGTATGCCGCGGCGGGCCGGCAGGGCCTGGAAGGCATCGTCAGCAAGGTCGTCGATGCACCCTATGTCGAGGGACGCACGCGCACCTGGGTCAAGGTCAAGCACGCCAACACCGACGAGTTCATCGTGGTCGGCTACAGCGCGCCGAAGGGCTCGCGCCAGGGCTTTGGCGCGTTGCTGCTCGCCACCGTCGACGACGGGGCGCTGCGCTACGTCGGCCGCGTCGGCAGCGGCTACGACGACGCCATGTTGCAGCGCCTGACGAAGCGGATGGCGCCGCTGCGACAGGACGAGCCGGTCGTCACGCTGCCGCCGCATACCGCCATCAAGCCCCGCGACGTGCAATGGGTCGCCCCCGGCCTCGTGGTCGAGGTGGCGTTCCGCGGCTGGGCCAAGGAAGGCCTGCTGCGCCAGGCCAGCTTCCAGCGCCTGCGCGAGGACAAGACCATCGAGGATTTCGGAATGCCCACACGACGCGAGAACACCACGGCCACCCGGTCGCGCAAGTCCGCCGCCGACACCCGCACCCGTGCCGGCGCCGCGTCGGACGCCGACGCGTCGGGCGATTCGGGCACACCGCGCAAACGTGCGAGCCGCCCGGCCGGCGAAGTGCGCATCACCCATCCCGAGCGCATCGTGTTCCCGGGTACCCGCTACAGCAAGCAGGCCGTGGCGGACTACTACCGCGGCGTCGCCGACTGGCTGCTGCCCGAACTGGTGCGCCGTCCGCTGTCGCTCGTGCGCTGCCCCGATGGGGCCGGCGGCACCTGCTTCTTCCAGAAGCACCATGCCGCCACGCTCGGTGCCGGCGTCAAGTCGGTCCCCCTGAAGGAAAAGGGCGGTGCCAGCGACCATTATCTCTATGTCGAAGACATCGAGGGCGTGCTCGAGCTGGTGCAGATGAACGTGCTCGAGTTCCATCCCTGGGGCGCGCGGGTGGACAAGCCGGACCAGCCCGACCGGCTCGTGTTCGACCTCGATCCGGCGCCCGACATCGACTGGAAGACGCTCGTCGCCGCTGCCCGCGACGTGCGCGCCCGCCTCGCCGACGCGGGGTTGGAAAGCTTCGTGCGCCTTTCCGGCGGCAAGGGCGTCCACGTCGTGGTGCCGATCCTGCGCGGGCCGGACTGGGAAGAGGTGAAGAGGTTCTGCGAGGGCTTCGCCGTGGCGATGTCGGCGCAGAAGCCGCTCAGCTATGTCGCCACCGCCAGCAAGGCCAAGCGCACCGGCCGCATCTTCATCGACTGGCTGCGCAACGCGCGCGGCGCGACCAGCGTTGCCAGCTGGTCGCTGCGTGCACGCGAAGGAGCACCGGTGGTCATGCCGCTGCGCTGGGAAGAGCTCGGGCGCGTCAAGCGCTCCAGCGCGTTCGACCTCGACGCGGCGCTCAAGCGCGCGCGTTCGCTGCGCAGCGACCCGTGGGAGGGCTTCGCCACCCTCCGCCAGCGCCTGCCCCGCTTCGAGGCGGATTGACGGGTCCATTCCCTTGCACCGCAGTTGCGACAGCACGAGCTTTTCGTAGGAGCGCTGCAAGCGCGACCCCGCGGTGGCGGGTCACGTCGGATTCCTTCCGCCAGCGTTACGGCTTCGCCTTGCCGGAGCGCCGACCGGCCGGGCGTGCCCGGCGGCGCTGGACGCGCCGGAGCAGGCGCAGGGTGGCCAGTTCGAGCTGGCGCGGGTGGGCGGCGCGTGCGGGCGGCACCAGGCGGTGCAGGCTGCCGTCGCGCCAGGCATCGAACACGTCCGGGTGGATGTACGAGCCGCGGCAGACCGCGGGCGTGTTGCGCAGGGTGCTGGCGACCTCGCGTACGACACCGGTGATCGTGGCCGCCAGTTCGCGTTCACTCGCTTCTTCCGGCAGCGGCGTGCGCGCCAGGCAGGCGATCGCCTGCACGGTGCCGCCCCAGGTGCGGAAATCCTTGGCGGTGAAATCCTCGCCCATGGCGTCGTGGAGGTACTGGTTGACCATGCCCGAATCGATCGTCTGGCGGGTGCCGTCGTCGTCGAGGTACTGGAACAGCGATTGCCCCGGCAGCTGCGTGCAGCGGCGCAGCACGCGCGTCAACCGGGCGTCGTCCACCTGCACCTCGTGCGGTTGCCCGCTCTTGCCGCGGAAGCGCAGCAGGGCGCGGCCCTTGCGCAGGAAGGCGACGTGGCGCGCGCGCAGGGTGGTCAGGCCATAGGAACGGTTGGTGCGCGCGTATTCCTCGTTGCCCACCCGCACCAGCGTGCCGGCAAGCAGGCTGACCGCCACGGCCAGCACCTTCTCGCCTGGAAGTCCACGGCGGCCGAGGTCGCGGCGCAGGCGCCGGCGCAGGCGGGGCAGCTGTTGACCGAAGGCGACCAGGCGCGAGAACTTGCCGTCGCCGCGCACCGCGTGCCAGCGCGGGTGGTAGCGGTACTGCTTGCGCCCGCGCGCATCGCGGCCGGTCGCCTGCAGGTGGCCACGCGGATTGGCGCAGATCCACACCGAGGTCCACGAGGGGGGAATCGCAAGGGAACGGATGCGGGCCAGCACGTCGGGATCGGTCACCACCGCGCCGTCGGCATCGCGATAGCGGAATGCCCCTCCGCTGGACTCACGGCGGAGGCCGGGATCGGCATCGCTGACGTAACGCAGGCCGACGGCACGCGCGGACTCGGCGGGTTCGCTGGGCACCACGGGCGCCGCCGGTGACGGCACCGGCCGCGCCACGGGAACGTTGGCAGGGGCGGCGGTGCGGGCGGTCGGCATCGCATCCATCTGGAGGCGCGCCGCCGCCGGACAAGGCAGGCTCAGCCCGGCGGGACGGCTGGCGTTTCGATTTCTCCCACCGCGGGCGCTGCGCCGACGGCATGCACGTGGCGCGGCATGGCCGCCGTGACGCGCGCGGCAACCAGCAGGCCGGCCGCAAGCAGGGTGGCGGCGAGCAGGAACGGGGCGCCCGGCAGGTGCAGCGGCGCGCGCGGGCCGATGAACAGCGCGAACACCTGGGCGAACATCAGCGGGCCGAAGATCCCGGCAAGGCTGGCCAGGCTCGATACGGCGCCCTGCAGGCGGCCCTGCTCGCGCGGGTCGATGCGCCAGGTCATCAGTGCCTGGGTGGAAGGTCCGGCAAGGCCCCACAGCGCCAGCAGCGGGATGGCGGCGAGGAACCAGCCGCTGTTGCCGGCAAACGCGATGCAGGCGAATCCGGCGGCGCCACAGACCAGGCCGAGGCGCAGCGTGCGCTTTTCGCCGATTCGCGGCACCAGCTTGCGCACCAGGCCCGCCTGCACGATGGCATTGCAGGCGCCGACCAGCGCCAGCGTGTAGCCGACCTTCTGCGCACCCCAGCCGTAGCGGTAGTCGGCATACAGCACGAACACGCTCTGAAACACGTAGTGGGAGAGGCTGCTCAGCAGCACCACGCTGGCCAGCCCGAACACCTCCCGGTGGCGGCGCAGCAGCGACAGCGAGCCGAGCGGGTTCGCCTGGCGCCATTCGAACCGTTCGCTGCGGCGCTCGCGCGGCAACGATTCGGGAAGGATGAAGAAGCCGTAGCAGAAGTTGGCGAGGGCGAGCGCCGCAGCGGCCCAGAACGGCGCGCGCACGTCGATGCCTCCCAGCATGCCGCCGAGGGCCGGGCCGATGATGAAGCCGATGCCGAACGCGGCGCCCAGCAGCCCGAAGCTCGCGGCGCGCCGCTCGGGCGGCGTCACGTCCGCGATGTAGGCGTTCGCCGTGGTGAAGCTCGCCGCCGTCATGCCGGAAACGCAGCGCCCGATCAGCAGCAGCGGCAGCGTGTTCACCAGCGCCATGAACAGGAAGTCGATGCCGATGCCGAGGTTGGACAGGAGGATCACGGGCCGGCGCCCGAAGCGGTCCGAGAGGGCGCCCTGCACCGGCGAGAAGACGAACTGGATGGCAGCGAACAGGGTGCCGAACAGGCCCACCCACACGGCCGCGACGGCGATGCCGCCACCGGCGAGCTGCTCCACCAGGTGCGGCAGCACGGGGATGATGATGCCGAAGGACAGGATGTCGATCAGCACCGTGACGAACACGAAGGCGACGGCGGCGCGGTGGCGGCCACCGGCAAGGGACAGGCTCACGCGCGATCCTCGAAGAGCGGAGTGGGGAACCTCGAAACGGTCGTGGCAACCGGTGACCGCACCGACATGTCCGCCGCCGGGCCGGCGCGGACTGCCATCCGGCACGCCGTGGGCGTTGCCGCTAGCCGCTGCGCCGGGTGTCGATGTCGATGAAGCGGAGGAACTCCGCGCGCGTGCGCGCGTCCTCGCGGAAGCTGCCCAGCATCTGGCTGGTGACCATCGAAACCCCGCGCTTGCGCACGCCGCGGGTGGTCATGCACTGGTGCACGGCATCGATGACGACGCCGACGCCGCGCGGCTTCAGCACATCCTCGATGCAGTGCGCGATTTCGGCGGTGAGCTTTTCCTGCACCTGGAACCGGCGCGAGAAACCCTCCACCACGCGCGCCAGCTTGGAAATCCCCACCACCTTGTCGGTGGGCAGGTAACCGACGTGGGCGCGGCCGATGATCGGCGCCATGTGGTGTTCGCAATGCGATTCGAACTCGATGTCGCGCAGCACGATCAGTTCGTCGTAGCCGGCGACCTCCTCGAAGGTGCGTGCCAGGTAGTCCTTCGGGTCGATGGCATAGCCGGAAAACCAGTCGCGGTACGCCGCCGCCACGCGTCGCGGCGTGTCGCGCAGCCCCTCGCGCGCCGGGTCCTCGCCGGCCCAGCGCAGCAGCGTGCGGACGGCTTCCTCGGCCTCCGCGGCGGAGACGTCGGTGCGGGGTGGGGATGGATTCATTGCATGCTCCCGGCGGCCATCCCGCCAGTGTAGCGGGTGAGTTGGCGCCATGCCGCACGATTGCGGCACGGCGGGCCCGCCCTTGATGGCCCACGATCGCGCCATCCCGCGTTATCACCGGGGGGCGATCGCGCCCGGCCGGCGGTGCGCCGGTGCCTGTGCTCGAGGAGGATTCATGCGGCGCCCCACGCGATTCCATCCCGGCCACGCCCTGGCCTGGCTGCTGGCCCTGGTTGCCGCCGCGCCCGCGGCGGCGCTGCAGCATCCCTTCGTATTCGTTACCGAGGTGCCGGTGCCAGCAGATTTCGCCACCATCGGCTCGGTCTTCGCCAACCACCGCGGCGATCCGCAGTCGGTGGCGCGCGGCGGCGGGTTGTGGATCCGCTATCCCGACGGCAGCCTGCGCAACCTGACCAGCGAGGCCGGCTTCGGCAACGACGGCCTGCAGGGCGCGGGTGCGATCGCGGTGCGTGATCCGGCCGTGAGCTTCGACGGCACCCGCATCGTCTTCAGCATGGTCGTCGGTGCCCCGGCCACGCAATACCAGCAGGGCGAGTGGTACTGGCAGCTGTACGAAGCGACCGGGCTGGCTGCGGGCGAGACCCTCGCCATCACGCGCGTGCCCGGCCAGCCCGCCGACTGCAACAACGTCGAGCCGGCCTGGACCTCCGACGGCGGGCTGGTGTTCGCCAGCGACCGCCCGCGCGACGGCCGCCGCCACCTCTATCCGCAGCTGGACGAATACGAATCGACGCCGACCACCAGCGGCCTGTGGAAACTGGCGCCGGACGGCACGCTCACGCTGCTGGCACATGCGCCATCGGGTTCCTTCGGCCCCTTCGTCGATGCCTCCGGCCGCATCCTCTTCACCCGGTGGGACCACCTGCAGACCGACCAGCAGGCGGAAACCGACGCCGAAGCCGAAGCCGGCGGCGAAACCGTCTACGGCACCTTCGACTACGCCAGCGAGGACGCGGCCGCTCCCCGCGGACCGCGCGCACCGGAGCGGTTCCCCGAACCGCTCACTGCCGCCGACGGATCCGGCGTCAACGGCCACCGGTTCAACTTCTTCTTCCCCTGGCAACTCGCCCAGGACGGCAGCGGCGAGGAAACGCTCGACCACGTCGGTCGCCACGAACTGCACGCGTACTTCCCGCGCAGCTTCACCGACGATTCCTCGCTCGAGGATTTCATCGACGCGACCTCCGGCCGTGCCAATCCGAACCCGGTGGAAAACCTGCTGCAGCTGGCGGAGGATCCGGCCACCCCGGGGCGCTACTTCGCGATCGATGCGCCCGAATTCGGCACCCATGCCGCCGGCCAGCTGGTGTCGATCGTGGCGCCACCTGGCGCCAATGCGGATGACCTCGTGGTGGCGTACCACGGACCCCGCAGTGCCTCCGGCCTGCCGCCGCAGGAGCCGGCCGGCTTTCCCGGCCGCGTGCGCGATCCCCTGCCGCTGGCCGAAGGCGGGCTGGTCGCCGCGTGGACGGCGCAGTGGGCCTATGCGGACAACCTCGGCACGCGCGAACGCCCGCAATCCAACTATGCGTTCCGCCTGCACCGCCTGGTCGCGGGAGACGGCGCACTCGTGGTAGGCGAGGCGCTTACGCCGGGCATCGAGGCCAGCGTCAGCTGGTGGGATCCGGATGTGCTGGTGAGCTACGAGGGTCCCTTGTGGGAACTGTCGCCGGTCGAATTGCGCGCCCGTCCGGTGCCGCCGCTGACCGCCGCGCCGCCGCTGGCGCCCCCGGAAGCACAGGCGTTTGCCGACGCCGCGGTCGACCCGGTGCTCTTCGGCGCGTTCCTGCGCGCACGCGGCCTTGCCCTGCTGGTCATCCGCAATGCGACCACGCGCGACGACGCCGACCGCCAGCAGCCCTACAACCTGCGCGTGCCCGGCGGCGTGCAGACCGCCGGCGGCGCGGGTCCGCTGCGCGACATCGCCTGGCTGCAGTTCCTGCAGGGCGACCTGCTGCGCGGCATGGGCGGCACCGAATCGCCGCGCCCGGGCCGGCGCGTGCTGGCGCAACC
>JAEZQS010000261.1 GCA_023412995.1 Pseudomonadota bacterium | reverse complement strand
ATGAGACAGCCATGCAGCAGGCCGTTCCAGCGGGCGCCGGCGCCATGGCGGCGGTGATCGGTGCGGACGACGCGCAGGTCGAGGCCGCCTGCCGTGACGCGGGTGCGGCCGGCGTGGTCGTGCCGGCCAACTACAACGCACCCGGGCAGGTCGTGATCGGCGGCGATGCCGGCGCCGTGGAAGCCGCGCTCGCGCTGCTGGCCGGGCAGGGCGTGCGCAAGGCGGTGCGGCTTGGCGTCAGCGTGCCGTCGCACACGCCGCTCATGCGTGCCGCCGCCGACCGCCTGGCCGAAGCGCTCGCGACGGCAGCGTGGAGCGAGCCGGCAATCCCGGTGGTGCAGAACGTCGAGGCGCGCACCGAGGCCGGCATCGATGCCGTCCGCGATGCCCTCGTGCGCCAGCTGTTCCTGCCGGTGCGCTGGACCGCCTGCGTCCAGGCGCTGGCGGCCAGGGGCGCCACCCGCATCGGTGAGTGCGGGCCCGGCAAGGTGCTGAGCGGCCTCGTGCGGCGCATCGAAAAGGCGCTCGACGCCCGCTCCCTCGGCATGCCCGAACCTTTTGCCGCGGCACTCGCCGACTGGCGCTGAGCGCCTCGTGACGCCCCGCCGGCGCGCGTGGTGCGCACCGGCCCATTCCGGGAAAACCGCATGACCGACAAACTGCTGCAAGGGGAAATCGCGCTCGTCACCGGCGCCAGCCGCGGCATCGGCGCCGCCATCGCGGACGAGCTCGCCGCGCTGGGCGCGCAGGTGATCGGCACCGCCACCAGCGCGGCAGGCGCGGCCGCGATCGGCGAACGGCTGGCGCCGCATGGCGGCAGCGGGCGCGTGCTGGACGTGACCAGCGGCGCGGAGGTCGAGGCGCTGGTCGATGCCATCGCCGCCGCGAACGGCGCGGTATCGATCCTCGTCAACAACGCCGGCATCACCCGCGACCAGCTGCTGATGCGCATGAAGGAGGAGGACTGGCAGGCCATCCTCGACACCAACCTCAGCTCGGTCTACCGCACCAGCAAGGCCGTGTTGCGCGGCATGATGAAGGCGCGCAAGGGGCGCATCATCTCGATCGCCTCGGTGATCGGCGCCATCGGCAACCCGGGGCAGTCCAATTACGCGGCCGCCAAGGCCGGCATCATCGCGTTCTCGAAGTCGCTCGCGCGCGAGATCGGTTCGCGCGGTATCACCGTCAACGTGGTCGCCCCGGGCTTCATCGACACCGACATGACGCGCGCGCTGCCCGAGGCGCAGCGCGAGGCGCTGCTCGGGCAGATCGCGCTCGGCCGGCTGGGTGCGCCGCAGGACATCGCGCACGCCGTCGCCTTCCTCGCCTCGCCCGCCGCTGCCTGGATCACCGGCGAGACCCTGCATGTCAACGGCGGGATGTACATGGCCTGAGGCCGGCGCGCGTCCTTTCCCGTCAGTGCGTTGCAGCACGGCACCCGGCTCCCGGGACAGGCCGCGCAGGCCCGGCGGGGTCAGTAGCGGGGGCCCGGCCCTTCCTCTACAATGCCGCGTCTTGCAAGGGGCGTGGTGCCCATGCGGCCGGCCACGACGCCGCACGAATTCCGATCGGAGGTACTGGAACACATGAGCACTATCGAAGAACGCGTCAAGAAGATCGTCGTCGAGCAACTGGGTGTGAAGGAAGACGAGGTCACGCCGAACGCGTCGTTCGTGGACGACCTGGGCGCCGATTCGCTCGACACCGTCGAGCTGGTGATGGCGCTGGAAGAGGAATTCGAGTGCGAGATCCCCGACGAGGAAGCCGAGAAGATCACCACCGTGCAGCAGGCGATCGACTACGTGAAGGCCCACGTCAAGGCGTGATCTTGCCCGCCAGGTTTCACACGATGCTGCGCCCACGGGGCGCAGCTTTCGTTTTGGGCCACCGCTCCGCACGCCGGCGTACGCTTGCGGCGGTGGCCAGCCATCCCCATTTCCCGCCGTTCCGGCCAGCGGAACCGAACAGGTAGCCAGAAGGCATGTCCAAGCGTCGCGTCGTCGTCACCGGTCTCGGCATCGTCAGCCCCGTCGGCAACGACGTGGCCACGGCCTGGGGCAACATCGTCGCCGGCCGCAGCGGCATCGGCCCGATCACCCACTTCGACGCCTCCACCTTCCCGACCCGCATCGCCGGCGAGGTGCGTCACTTCGACCCGGCGCAGTACGTCGCGGCGAAGGACGTCAAGAAGATGGATCCGTTCATCCATTACGGCATCGCCGCCTCGGTGCAGGCGCTGGCCGACGCCGGCCTGCATCCGCACGAGCACGACGAGGAGCGCATCGGCGTGGCCGTCGGCGCCGGCATCGGCGGCATCGCCACGATCGAGAAGACGTCGATCACCTACCACGAGCACGGCCAGCGCAAGATCTCGCCGTTTTTCGTGCCCAGTTCCATCATCAACATGGCCTCGGGCAACCTCTCGATCATGCTGGGGCTGAAAGGTCCCAACATCGCCTGCGTGACCGCCTGCACCACCGGCACCCACAACATCGGGCTGGCCATGCGCATGATCCAGTACGGCGACGCCGACGTGATGGTCGCTGGCGGCGCCGAGTACGCCACCGTCGGCACCGCGGTCGGTGGCTTCTGCTCCGCGCGCGCGCTGTCCACCCGCAACGACGAGCCGGAGAAGGCCAGCCGGCCGTGGGACCGCGACCGCGACGGCTTCGTGCTGTCCGACGGCGCCGGCGTGCTGGTGATCGAGGACTACGAGCACGCCAGGAAGCGCGGCGCACGCATCTACTGCGAGCTGGTCGGATTCGGCATGAGCGGCGACGCCTACCACATGACCGCGCCCAGCGAGAGCGGCGAGGGCGGGGGACGCTGCATGGTGGCGGCGATCCGCGATGCCGGCATCGAACTCGAGGACGTGCAGTACATCAACGCCCACGGCACTTCCACGCCCGCCGGGGACGTCGCCGAAGTGCATGGCATCAAGGGTGTGTTCGGCGACCACGCGCGCAAGCTGATGGTGAGCTCGACCAAGTCCATGACCGGCCACCTGCTCGGTGCCGCCGGCGGCGTCGAGGCGATCTTTTCCATCCTTGCCCTGCGCGACGGCGTGGTGCCGCCGACCATCAACCTGGACCAACCCGGCGAGGGTTGCGACCTCGATTTCGTGCCCAATACCGCGCGCGAGGAGAAGCTCGACATCGTGCTGTCGAACTCGTTCGGGTTCGGCGGCACCAACGGGACGCTGGTGTTCCGGCGCATCTGACGCACGCGCGGTGCGCGTCGGCGCGCCGGATCGTGCATCCCGCCCGATGAGCCACGCCTTGCGCGAACTGGCCGGCACGCGCGACCTGCTGCCGCTCGCCGCCGCCCATCCGGCGCGTTACCCGGGGCTGCTCGACAGCGCCGCGCGCGGCAGCGCGCGCGCGCGCCACGACATCCTGTTTGCCTTCCCGCAGTCGGCCATCCGCCTCGCTGCCGACGGAGTGCTCGATGGCGCCGACCACGGCGGCTTCCTCGACGCGCTCGACGCCGCCTGGCAGGCGGCGCGCCTGCCGCCGGGCGCGCCCGAGCTGCCATTCCGCGGCGGCTGGCTGCTCTACCTCGGCTACGAGCTGGCGCGGGAGGTCGAGCCGACCCTTCGCCTGCCGGCCGTCGCGTGGCCCGACCTGCCGGTGGCCCTGGCGCTGCGTTGTCCGGCGGCCATCGTGGTGGATCACGTGCGCGGCACCACGACCCTGGTAGCCGAACACGGCCACGCGGACCTGCTCGACGCGATGCAGTCGGATCTGGCCTCGGCGCCGGCGCCGGTAGCGGCGCTGCCTGCGCTGCGCGCACTGGAAGAGGACCCGCCGCAGGCATTCCTCGACGGCGTCGCGCGCGTGCACCGGCACCTGCTGGATGGCGACGTGTTCCAGGCCAACATCTCGCGTGCATGGCACGCGGCCTTCGATGCACCGGTCGTGCCCGCGAGCCTGCTGGCAGCACTGCGGCGCGCCAATCCGGCGCCCTTTGCCGGCCTGCTGCAGCAGCCCGGGTGGGCCATCGCCAGTTCCTCACCCGAACGCCTGCTGGAAAGCCGCGCCGGCTGCGTGCAGACGCGCCCGATCGCCGGCACCCGCCCGCGCGCCAGCGGCAGCGCGGATGCGGAGAACCTGCGTGCGCTGGTTGTGCACCCGAAGGAACGTGCCGAGCACGTGATGCTGGTCGACCTGCAACGCAACGACCTCGGCCGCGTGTGCATGCCGGGCAGCATCGCGGTGGACGAGTTCATGGTGACCGAAAGCCATGCCCACGTGCACCACATCGTGTCGAACGTGCGTGGTCGGCTGCGCGCCGGCACGACGCCGGGGCAGGCGATGGCTGCCGTGTTTCCCGGCGGCACCATCACCGGCTGTCCCAAGGTGCGCTGCATGCAGGTGATCGGCGACATCGAGGGGGTCGGCCGCGGCGCGTACACGGGCGCGCTCGGTTACCTCGATCGCAGTGGCGACCTCGACCTCAACATCCTGATCCGCACGCTGGTGGCCTCGGGCCACCGCGTCGGCTTCCGCGCCGGTGCCGGCATCGTCGCCGATTCGGTGGCGGCCGCCGAACTCGCCGAAACGCGCGCCAAGGCGCGTGGGCTGCTGCGCGCCCTGGGCATTGCCGACCGGGATTGAACCGCGAACGGCATGAGGAAAGGCCCGGGCGCAAAGCCCTGGACACGCAGCACACGAAGCGTGCGCTCCATGTGGGCGCCGCCGCGACCGCGAACCACGCGTGCGGCGAATGCATCGACTGGAGGCGCGACCTGCCATCCACGATGCCGGGCGTCGCCATGGCGCGGCCCACTCGCGCGGGCAGCGGAAATCCGGTTACCCTCGCCGGCCTATGCCAATTCCCCCCTGTTCCCGACCGGCCCATCGCGGTGGCGTGGTAGTGCGCGCGCTGGTGCTGCTCGTGCTGCTGGCCGCGGCGGCGGTGGCGGTGCTGGCGTGGCGCGACTACCGCCGCTTCACCGACTCGCCGCTGCCGGGCGCGCGCGACGGCGCCACGCTCGACGTGGCGCGCGGCAGCGGCTATCGCGACATCGTGCGGCAGATCCGCCGCGAGCGGGTGAGCCGCGCAGCGCCGTTCTACTGGCGCGTGCTCGCGCGCGAACTCGGCATCGGCGGGCGCCTGCATGCCGGCGAATACGCGCTGACGCCCGGCCTCACCCCGCGCGGCCTGCTCGGGCGCATGGCGCGCGGCGAGGTGGTGCAGCACCGCTTCACCATCGTCGAGGGCTGGACCTTCCGCGAGCTGCGCCTGGCGCTGGCGAAGGAATCGGGCCTGGCGCAGACCCTGCCCGGGCGTTCCGACGCCGCCATCGCGCAGCAGCTCGGCATCGAGGGCGGCCATCCCGAAGGCTGGTTCCTGCCCGAGACCTACGCCTGGGTGAAGGGCGAATCCGACCACGACGTGCTGGCGCGTGCGCATGCCGCCATGACGGGCACCCTCGCCAGGCTCTGGCCCGGGCGTGCGCCGGACCTCGGCCTGGCGACGCCTTACGAGGCGCTGATCCTCGCCTCCATCGTCGAGAAGGAAACCGCGGTGGAACGCGAACGCGCGCAGATCGCCGGCGTGTTCCTGCGCCGGCTGCGCTTCCACATGCGCCTGCAGACCGACCCCACCGTGATCTACGGCCTCGGCAGCGGCTGGGACGGCAACATCCGCCGGCGCGACCTCCAGGCCGACACGCCCTACAACACCTACACCCGCGACGGCCTGCCGCCGACGCCGATCGCCCTGCCGGGCAAGGCCTCGCTCGAGGCGACACTGCATCCCGCGCCGGGCGACGCGCTGTACTTCGTCGCCCGCGGCGACGGCAGCCACGAGTTCTCCGCCACGCTCGAGGCGCACAACCGCGCCGTGCGCACGTACCAGTTGCGCCGCCAGTGAGCCGCGGCCGCCTGGTCACGCTGGAAGGGGGCGAAGGCGCGGGCAAGAGCACCGTCATCGCGGCGCTGCGCGCGCACCTGGCCGACGCCGGCATCGACGTGGTGGTCACGCGCGAACCCGGCGGCACCGCGGCGGGCGAGGCGATCCGCGCGCTGGTGCTCGATCCCGCGCTGGCGCTCTACGCCGAAAGCGAACTGCTGCTGATGTTCGCCGCGCGCGCCCAGCTCGTGCGCGAAGTCGGCGCGCCGGCGCTTGCCGCCGGCCGGTGGGTCCTGTCGGACCGTTACACCGATGCCAGCCATGCCTACCAGGGCGGCGGCCGCGGCCAGCCGGCGGCGCGCATCGACGCACTCGCGGCGTGGGCGGCGCCGGTCAGTCCCGACCTGACGCTCCTGCTGGACGTCGGCGTCGCCGACGGTCTGGCTCGTGCCGGTGCGCGCGGCGAGGCCGACCGCATCGAGCGCGAGGAACCCTCCTTCTTCGAGCGCGTGCGCGCCAGCTACCGTGCGCGTGCGGCGGCCGAGCCCGAGCGCTTCCGTGTCATCGATGCGAGCGCGCCGGTCGATGC
>JAEZQS010000184.1 GCA_023412995.1 Pseudomonadota bacterium | reverse complement strand
CGCATCGTGTCGAACACCATCCGCGTGGGACTGGGGATCAGTGCGGGTGCACCCGGTGCGGTGGCGTGCGTGGAAAACCAGCCGAGTCCCACGCCAACCAGCAGCGATGCCGCCAGTGCGAAAGCGCGCAACGGCTGTCGGGGTCGGGATCGCGAAGGCGTCGACGTTGCGCCGTCTGTCCCGGCGGCACGCGACGACCGCAATATCGCAGCCGGCTCGGCGCCCACCGGCTCGGCAACGGCCCGCGCGGCCGCCAAGGCTTCGCCCTGGCGGACGGAGCCGGTGGGCGACCGCCAGGTCGCCGGTCCCGCCGCCAGGGCGTCGCGCAGGTGGGTATCCGCTTCGACCATTGCGAGCAGGTCCTCCTTGTCCAGCAGGTAGCCCTCGAACCATGCCGCCTCGTCGCTGGAGAGTTCGCGCTCCAGGTAGCGGGCGAGCCAGGCGCTTTCGAGCCAGGCGGCCATGCGCACGGACGGATCGTTCGGGATCACCTTGGCCTCCCTGCGGCCAGGAACGGATCCCCACGGACTACAAGGTGGAGGCGGCGGCGCATCTGTCTCACCCGTTGCTCCCGATGCCGGCGCGCTCGAGCAGTTCGCGCAAGCGCTCGCGCGCGCGGAACACGACGCGGTGGAAATGCGCCGCATCGATGCCGAGCCGGCGGCAGACCACGTCCTTGTCCTCCTCGTCCAGGTAGAAGCGCGCGAGCAGCTCGCGGTCGCGCGCGACGGGCAGTTCCTGCAGCACCGTGCGGAGCATGGCGGCGAGCTCGTGCGAGGCGCACCGGTCGGCGGGGTTGTCGCCGGACTCGAGGTGTTCGATCGCCTGCACCGGTTCCTGCGGGCGGCGCGCGCGGTATTCGGCACTGCACAGGTGCACGCTGGTGGCACGCACATACGCCGGCAGCGCCGCGGCATCGCGCACGGCGCCGGCGCGCAGACGCTCGATGATGCGTGCGAGGGCTTCCTGCGCGATGTCGTCGGCGACCGGATCTCCCGGGCGGCAATGGCGCCGCACGAGCGCGCGCACGCCGCGGCCATAGCGTTCAACGAATTCGGTTTCGGCGGCGCGATCGCCTGCCGCGATGCGGGCAGCCAGATCCGGCGCCGCAGCCGGCTGGATCGCGACCTGGCCTTCGCGATTCGACATCGGGACCCCTGCATCCCGTGACGCCCGCCGGCAGCCTAGTCCAATTCCTGCCCCAGCGGAATATCCGTCATCCGGCCGAACCCCGCCCAGCCCGATGTCCCGTTCCCGTCAATGACCCCAACGAACAGGGAATCGCCATGACGGCAGCCCATCCTTCATTCGCGCCCGCACCCGACTGGACCCGCAGCAGCGCGATGGCGGCAACGCTGGCGGCGCATCTGGCAGCCGCGCTGCTGGTGATCGCACCGGGCGCGTCGGTGCTCGTTCGTCCCGTCCCGGACATCGTTCCAGCGGTGGTGCTGGTCGAGCCGGCTGCGCCTGTCCCGCCGATTCCGCCGGAGCCGCAGCCACCGGAGCATCACCGTCGCGAGCCACGCAAACAGCCGACCCCGCCGGCCACGCCCGCGCCCGCGCCCGCGCCCGCGCCGGCACCCGCGGTGGAAGCCGCCGCAAGCCCCACCGACGCGCCGGTCACTGCGGCCGGACCGATGCGCGCACCGGTCGATTCCGCACCGCCGTCCGCGGCCTCGGCCCCCGCGAGCGGTGCCTCGCGCACGCTGGCCTACGACGAGCCGGTGCGACTGCGCTATCCGCCGGCGTCGATCCGGCGGCGCGAGGACGGAACCGTGCTGCTGGCGGTGCTGGTGGATGCGCTGGGCCATGTACAGCGCATCGACATCGTGCGCAGCTCCGGTCACCCGCGCCTCGACGCGGCGGCAAGGGAGGCTGTCGCGCGCGTCCGCTTCCAGCCAGTGCTCCAATCCGGCGTACCCGTCGCCGCCTGGGGTACGGTACCAATCGCCTTCCGGCTCGATCGCGGGTGACGGCAGAAGCGGATGTGACTTGCGCCGGCGCCAGCGGCTTGCGCCCGATCCTGCGCTCTCCCGCGACTCCGCTACAGTAGGGATTCCCCCCACGCGCCGCCACGCCATGGACCCGCAGATTGCCTGGAGCCTCCTTGCCGCCGTGCTGATCCTCGCCGGGATCGCCGGCACGATCCTGCCCGCGATACCCGGTATCCCCCTCGTGTTCTGCGGCATGCTGCTGGCGGCGTGGGCGGACCACTTCGCGCATGCCGGCGCGGTAACGCTGTTCGTGCTTGGCACGCTGACGGTGATCTCGCTGATCGTCGATTTCGTTGCCGGCGTGCTCGGCGCCAGACGGGTCGGCGCGAGCCGGCAGGCGGTGATCGGCGCGGCCCTCGGCACCCTCATCGGGATCTTCTTCGGCATTCCCGGGCTGCTGCTCGGTCCCTTCGCTGGCGCGCTGGCGGGCGAGCTGCTGGCCGGCGGCGGCTTGCGCAAGGCGACCGGGGTGGGCGTCGGCGCGTGGGTCGGCTTCCTCGTTGGCACGGTGGCCAAACTCGGCATCCTGTTCGCGATGCTCGGCATCTTCGCGTTTGCGTTCCTGGTCGGATGAGCTGGACCGGTTGCGACGCCCGCGGATGCGGCCGCCGCATGCGGGTTTCCGGTCGCGGCTGCGCCGCTCCTACGGGAAGCTCGTGTCGTCGTAGGAGCGCTTCAAGCGCGACCGCGAATTGGCGATAACGACGCTGCTATCCGAAGGTTTCGTCGCATGCGAGGTTTCGCGGTCGCGACTGCGCCGCTCCTACGAAAAGATCGTGCTGTCGTAGGAGCGCTGCAAGCGCGACCGCAGGCTGGCCGGTCGCGTTGCCAACCGGTTCGTTCGTCGCATGCGCCGTTTCGCGGTCGCGGCTGCGCCGGTGCTACGGAAGCGTTGCCCCGTTTCTGCTTTCCTTCGTGCTCTTCGTGTGCTTCGTGGTTCAATGTTCCGCTTTGCGGCTCCCTGCACGATGTCCGGTTTCGCGGTCGCGGCTGCGCCTACCGACCGTCGTCGCGCGAGAGGTGCGCGATTTCCGCTTCGCTTTCCTCTCGGCGGCTGTCGTCGAATGCCGTGATGTCGATGCGCTCGATGGTGGCCGGATCGAGGCAGCGCACGTTGACGTCGATGCCGTCGGGGTTGGAGCGCGGCACGTAGAACGATTTCACGCCGCAGCGGCGACAGAAGCGGTGGCGGGCGAGGCCGGTGTTGAAGGTGTATTCGGCAAGCTCGCCTTCGCCGGCCAGCAGCCGGAAGCGGCTGCACGGCACGATCAGGTGCAGGAAGCCCGTCATGCGGCAGATCGAGCAATTGCAGTCCAACACCGGCAGCACCACGGACGCATCCACCTCGAAGCGCACCGCGCCGCAATGGCAGCTGCCCGTGTGCGTGGTGAACTCCGCCGCCATCGGGTCAGCGCCGGCTGAGGGTGAACTTGCCGAAGGCGACGCCGAGGTCCCAGCCGTTGCCCTTGCCCGACAGCGCCAGCGACACCGGTCCCTTGGTCAGCACCTGCGCCTGGGCGGAACGCGTCGCACCGGCGTGCGCCCCGGCCGTGGCGTAGGAGCCGAGCACCTGCTCGATGTCGTATACGTCGGAAAACTTGCCGAGGCCGTCGCGGATCTCGGACTTGCCGAAGGTGATGCCACCGCCGCGGGTCTCGATGCGGACCTTCAGCTTCTGCCCGTTGCTGCAGGTCACGGTGCCCTCGCCCGACGCTGTGCGGTAGAACGCCGACCAGCCGGCCAGCGAGAAGCGCATCTGGCATTCGAGCGGTTTGGCCGCGCCGGCAATGGCGGGAAGGAGCAGCGCCGCGGCAAGCGCCGGCGGCAGGATCCATCGGGTCACGCGCATTGCACACCTCCGCGGGTCGTCACGAGCGGTGATTATCCGGCATCGCACGCGCGGGTGAAGCGCACGGGCGCTGCTCCGCCGCATGCCGGCGGGGGAGCGCTGGCGTAAGCTACCAACCGGCTGCAGGCCGCCGTGCCGGTTGCAGCAGGATCCCCGGAGGATGCGATGGAGTCCGAGACGCCCCAGCCCGACATCCTTGTCCACCTGCGCCGCACCGACGCGCACACGCCCGCCGCCCACGCCGGCCTCGCGCTCGGGCGACGGCTGAATGGCTGGGTCACCGGCCTGCACGTGGTGCCGATTGCGGCCGCGGCGTTCGCCTCGCCCGAAGCCGTCGCCATGGTGGTGCCGGAAACCGATTCGCTCTACCGCGAGGCGCTGGCGTTCGAATCCGGCTGGCGCGCCGCCCTCGCAGCGAACGGCCTCGGTGGCGAGTGGCAGGTGTCCCAGGGCGAGACGATCGAGGCGATCTGCCACGCCTCGCGCTGGTGCGATCTCGTCGTGCTGGAGCGGCCGCAGCTCAACCCCGATGCACCCGTCGGCTGGGGACTGGTGTCGCGCACCGTGTTCGGTTCGGCCGCACCGGTGGTGGTGGTGCCGGAATCGGCGCGCTGCGGCAGCGTGGGCGAGCGGATCGTGGTGGCGTGGAACGAAAGCCGCGAGGCGATGCTGGCGATCCGCGGCGCCTTGCCGTTGCTGGCCCGGGCGGCAAGCGTGACGGTGCTGGTCGGCGATCCGGTGGAGAATCCGTTCGGCCTGCGCTGGTTGCCGCGGCTGGACCTCGCCGCGTGGCTCGCGCGCCGCGGCATCAAGGCGGCGTTCCACCCGCTCGACACCAGCCGCGAAAAGAACGGCCCGGCGCTGCTGACCGCGGCACGCGCCGCCGACGCCGACCTGATCGTGATGGGTGCCTGGGGGCATTCGCGCATCACCGAACTCGTGCTCGGCGGCACCACCCGGCACCTGTTCCAGTACAGCGACCTGCCGCTGCTGGTGGCGCATTGAGCGGCTTACCGATCCCGGTGCTGGCCGGCGGACGCGTGCGGCTGCGCGGAATCGAGCCGTCCGATGCCGGCGCACTGTACGCGCTGCATTCGGATCCGCGCGTGATGCGCTACTGGAGTTTCCCGGCCTGGACCGATCCCGCCCAGGCGGTCGAGCATGTCGCGCGCGTCGCCTGCGAGCGCCAGCTGATGGAGTTCTACCCGTGGCTGGCGACGCTGCCCGGCGGCGAGCCGATCGGCACCTGCTCGCTCTTCGGCATCCACCGCGAGCACGCCCGCGCTGTCATCGGCTATGCCCTGCTGCCTGACTGGTGGGGACGCGGGTTGGCAAGCGAGATGCTGGCGCTGGCCCTGGCATTTGCCTTCCGCACGCTCGGGCTGGAACGCATCGAGGCCGACATCGATCCGCACAATGCCGCCTCGTGCCGGCTGGTCGAGCGGGCCGGCTTCGTGCGGGAGGGCACGCTGCGCGAACGCTGGCGCGTCGGCGGCGGCGTGCAGGACACCGCGCTGTACGGGCTGCTGCGCCGCGAGTGGGAAGCCGTGGCCCGCGCCGCCGCCATGGCCGGATAGGCCGCAAGCGCGTTGCAGGACGGCATGCACGCGGCATGCCGCCCATGCGGCTGCTGCCTCAGCGCGCCTTGGCGAATGCCAGCGTCATGTCCAGCATCCGGTTGGAGAAGCCCCACTCGTTGTCGTACCAGGAGAGCACCTTCACCAGGGTGCCGCCCATCACGCGCGTCTGCGTCGCATCGAACACCGACGACAGCGGGTTGTGGTTGAAGTCCACCGATACCAGCGGCTTCGTGTTGATGCCGAGCACGCCCTTCAGCTCGCCCTCGCTGGCCGCGCGCACTGCCGACTCGACTTCCCCGGCGCTGGTTTCCCGCTGCGCGACGAAGCTGAAGTCCACGCACGAGACGTTGATGGTCGGGATGCGCATCGAGAAGCCGTCGAGCTTGCCCTTGAGCTCGGGCAGCACCAGGCCGATCGCCGCGGCGGCGCCGGTCTTGGTCGGGATCTGGCTCATCGTGGCCGAGCGCGCACGACGCAGGTCCTTGTGGAAGACGTCGGTGAGCACCTGGTCGTTGGTGTAGGCGTGGATGGTGGTCATCAGGCCATGCACGATGCCGATCCGGCGGTGCAGCGCCATCGCCAGCGGCGCCAGGCAGTTGGTGGTGCAGGACGCGTTCGAGATGACCTGGTCGCTGCCCTTGATCTGGTCGTGGTTGACACCGTAGACGAAGGTGCCGTCCACGTCCTTGTCGCCCGGCGCCGAGATGATCACCTTGTTCGCACCGGCGGCGAGGTGTGCGCTCGCCTTCGCCTTGCTGGTGAAGAAGCCGGTGGACTCGAGCACGATGTCCACGCCGAGATCCTTCCACGGCAGCCTGGCCGGATCGCGTTCGGCGCAGACGCGGATGTGGTCGCCATTGACGACGAGGTCGCCGCCTTCGACGCCCACCTCACCCGGGAACTTGCCGTGCGCGGTGTCGTACTGGGTCAGGTGAGCGTTGGTCTCCGCATCCCCCAGATCGTTCACGGCCACCACCTGGATCTCGCCGGTGCGCCCGGACTCATACAGCGCACGCAGGATGTTGCGGCCGATGCGGCCATAGCCATTGATCGCGACTTTCACGGGCATGGAAGACTCCTTGGAGGCGGGGGATGAGCGCAATGCGCCATTCTACCGGCCCCCTGACTCGCGCGCACGGGGCCATTGCGATGGGGCCATTCGTGCACGTCGATCGCAGCAGCCCGCGTCGCGCGATGGCGCATGGCACACTCGTGGCGGATTCCCCGGATGCACGACATGCCCCGCGCAACCTTCCGCCTGTTCGCCGCCTTGCTGGCCATCATCGTCGCTCCCGCCGCGCAGGCGTGGGGGCCGGCCGGGCACCGCATGGTCGCGGAACTGGCGCAGCAGCAGCTGTCGCCCGCGGCGCGTGCGCAGGTCGCACGGCTGCTCGGCAGCGCCGATCCGCACGCCCTCTCCGATGTGGCGAGCTGGGCCGACGACCTGCGCCATGATCCGGCGAAGCGCGCGCTGGGCCAGCGCACCGCGCGCCTGCACTTCATCAACTTCGCCTCGTCCGATTGCCGCTACCGCGCCGCGCGCGACTGCCCGGACGGCAACTGCGTGGTAGCGGCCATCGAGCACTACGCGCGCATCCTGGGCGACCCGGCGCACGACCGCGCCGGACGGGCCGAGGCGCTCCGCTTCCTGGTCCATTTCGTCGCCGACGTGCACCAGCCACTGCACGCCAGTCCACGCAACGATCGTGGCGGCAACCGCTTCCAGCTGCAGTTCGAGGGACGCGCCACCAACCTCCACGCGATCTGGGACACCCCGGTGCCCGTTCGCCCGGGCATCGGCTGGCGCGAGCAGGCGGCCCGCCTCGCGCGGCAGCCGCTGCCCGATGCCGGCGGCACGCCAGCGCAGTGGGCCGAGGAGTCCTGCGGCCTGGTTCGCGACGGCGGCCTCTATCCGCCGCGCCATCGCATCGACGCGGCCTACCTTGCGCAGCACCGGCCCGTGGCGGAGCGGCGGATCCGCCAGGCAGCCGCGCGCCTCGCGGCGTTGCTGGATCGCG
>JAEZQS010000040.1 GCA_023412995.1 Pseudomonadota bacterium | reverse complement strand
CAGGCCGAGGCCAGCATTCGGGTTGACCGCCAGGCTGCCGCTGCCGGCACTGCCCAGCTTGATCGTGCGGTCACGCGCCGTCAGGAAGCTGCTCGACGGCACGTTGGCGCCCGCCGCTTCGCTGATGGTGAAGTCGAGCGTGCCCGTGCCTTCGTTGGCGATCGCCAGCGTCGCGCTGTCGCTGCCGCCGGCATCGATGGCGAAGTCCAGGCTCGACGGCGTCACCGCGATGTCGGGATCGCCGCCGGAGCTGCCACCGATGGTGACGTCGTTGCCGGCGCTGTCGTAGCAATAGTCCACCAGCGTGGCCGGATAGCCACCGCCCGCGCTCGTCGTCAGGTGCGCATAGCCGTAGCACGTGCCGGCGTCGCAATCGAAGCGGAAGCCGAGGTAGCCGTCAGCGCCCGCCTGGAAGTCGGTCATCGCGCCATTGGTGCGCGACCAGGTCGATCCGGCACCCACCACCGCGCCTTCCGCCAGCACGCTGGCATTGGCACTGGAGGTGCTGGACGCCACGACCGCATTGCCGGCCGGCGCGCCGTTCCACCAGGTGCGCATGCCGCCCGAGCTGTAGATATTGATGTCGTAGCCCGCCGTGTCGTCATCGACGATGTCACCGGTTTCCCAGTCCACCGACGTGCCCGAAATGTCGTCCACGAGCGCATGGTTGACTGGACCGGAGCAGACGAGGTCGCCGCCACCGGCATTCTCCCGGTAGAAATACGCGGCGCCCTGGTACGCGTTGCCGTCGACGCTGCCCTGCGAGCCGACCAGCAGGGCGGCGGCGCTGGCTGCCACGTCCCAGCCGAAGGAATCATCCGGCGCCGCGTCGCTGGCCGTGAAGACCCCGGCCAGTGGCCATGTGGAGCCGGTGGCGTCGAACAGGTGCACGCGGCCCGCTCCGGGCGTGGGGGGCGGCAGGTTCGGATCGTCGTTGTGCAGCCACATGCCGACCAGCGCATGGGTGCCGCCGAACGCGACGGACTGGCCGAACTGCTCGTAGGGTTGGCCCGCGTCGCCGACCAGCTTCTGCGTCTGCTGGTAGCTGCCGCCGCTGGCGTCGAAAACGTAGACGGCGCCCTGGTGGTCGTTGCCGCCGATGTCGCTGCCCGGTGCACCCACCAGCAGGCGCGTGCCGTCGAGCGCGAGGTCGAAGCCGAACTGGTTGCCGGGCATGTCGTCATCGGCCTGCAGCATCTGCAGCTCCGTGAGGTTGCCGTTCACGACCGAGAACACGTAGGCGGCGTTCTCCGGGTAGCTGCCGGAGGACCAGTCCGGTCCGGGTGAACCGATCGCGACGCGGCTGCCGTCCGGCGAGACCGCGATGGCGCTGCCGAAAAGGCGCCCGTCGTTCGGCGCACCGTCGCTGGCCAGCACGGTGTCGGTCAGCGTCCAGACACCGCCGACCTCGTTGTAGACGTGCGCCGCACCCTGGGACACCGGGCCGTTGCGGTCGTACATGTTCTCGCCGATGACGACGGTGTCGCCTGCCAGTCCCACCGCGCCGCCGTACCAGTTGAGCGTGCCGGGCTGTGGCGGCAGGAAAGTGGCGGTCTGCGTCCAGGTGCCGCCCGCATCGCGCGTGAACAGGAACGCGCCGCCGACCGGTCCGAACATCGGGTTGAACACGTCCGGCGCACCGACCAGCAGGCGCCCGTTCGACACCGACAGCGACCAGCCGAAGAAATCCGACCAGCCCGGCGGCGTGCCGGCCGGTGGCGTGGCGACGAGCTTCTGCGTTTCCACCCACGTATCGCCGACGCGCTCGTAAACATACACAGCGCCGGGCCGCGGACCGGGAGCCGGCGCGCTGACGAAGGCGGTGTCGCCATCGATGAGCGTGCGAAACCCGAACAGGTCCGAGCCCTGGCCATCGGAAGCGACCACCTTCTGCTCCAGCCAGTCGAGCGGCGCGAGCGGGTTGACGGCCACGCCCGGTGAAGCCTCCACCGGCCATCCGTGGCCGGAGGCGGCGCCGGGGAACTGCATAACGGGACTGAGGGCGACGGCGGGAAGGACCCACGCAGCCGCGCCGATGAGAACGCTGGCGATGACGCCAGCCTTGACTGTTTTCATTCTGCTCCCCTGTACTCGTGACCTGGCGGCCGCATCCGGCCGCTGTCGCGCCGCTGCAACCTTGCCCCGAGTATCGTTGCGCGCGCGCACGCCCGGCAACGCTTTGCCGCGCTGGTTTTATGTCGTGACAGAGAAACGTCAGCGGGGCCGCAGGGGATGGCGAGGCGCGGGCGCGCGTGGAGCGTTCCCTCCGGCGGAGGCCTGGCCCGCAATGGCTGCGTGCCTGCCTACGCGGTTCCTCAACCGTGGCCGGACCCCGCCTCGCGTTGCGGTTTTCAGTCCCTGGCTTTCGCAGCCGGTTTCGCTGCCGGTTTCGCCGCCGCGTCGGCACGTGGCGGGAAGGCGGCGAGCGCGGTGCGCCAGCCGAGCTGGAAGCGCGTGCGGGTACCCAGGCCCTTCATGAGCGTGGCAATGCGGCGGGCGAGGGTGGAAGCGGAAATGCCCAGCTCGTGCGCGATGGCCTTGTCGTTGAGGCCGGCCGACAGCAGCGGGATCAGGTCGGCGGCGTCGGCCGGAAGCGCCGACTCCGCGCCGCCGCGGGGCCCCTCCCCAGCGAGCGCGATCGGCGTCGAGCGAGCCCACAGGCTTTCGAACAGCTCGTACAGCGCGTCGAGCAGGGCCGATGAACGCACCAGCAGCGACGGGCTGTCCGCCCGGTGCAGGTTGAGCGGGATCAGCGCGATGCGCCGGTCGGCCAGCATCAGCTTGAACGGCAGGGCCGGCACCATGCGGATCTGCTCGCCGGCGGCGAGGTCGTCGCGCGAGCGGGCGCCCGCGCCGGGAAGCGCGAGGTAGTCGCTGTCGACGATGCTGCGATACGTCACGCCGCGCGCGCGCGCCGCCATCTGGTGGCTCTGGTCCTGGTCGAAGGGGACATCGAGGCGCGAGATGCGCATCGGAGGGCGCATCAGGGTCAGCATCTCGCGCTGCGCCAGCTGGTGCATCTGCTCGAACACCTGCCGCTCGGCCTCGTGCCCGGTGATCAGTTCGACGATCGGTTCGCGTCCCGGCACGCGCGCCGCGGCAGCCTGTTCCTTCAATGCCGGGATGGCGGCGCGTGCCCGTTCCAGCCGCGCCTGGCGCTGGCTGATCAATGCCTCGACGGCGACGTCCGGTGCCGCCGGCACGTAGCGCCGCGGCCGTTCGGGCGCGTGCGTGGCCAGGCCCATGGCCTCGATCGCGTCGAGCATGCGCTGCACCTGGCGCGGGGCCTCGCCCAGCGCCCGCGCCGCCTCGTCGGCCGTGGTCGGACCGCGCGCGAGCAGCAGGCGATAAAGCTTCTCCTCGCCATCGCCGATGCCAAGCACGCCGAGCGGGCTGTCGCCCGTGCCCTCCGGCGCCGCGGTGGGCGCCTTGCGCGAGCCGCCAACCACCATGGCCCGGCTCAGTGTTCCTCGCGGTAGGCGTCGTGGCAGGCCTTGCACGTTTCGGCCGTCTTGCCGAACTGCGCCTTCATCGCCGCCTCGTCGCCGCCCCTGGCCACTTCGGCCAGGGTGCGTGATTCCTCCACCAGCGCGTCCATCTTCGCCTCGAATCCGGCACGGTCGCTCCAGATTTCCGGCTTCGCCTCGGTCGGCGCGCCCGATGCGGAGCCGGTCGGGAAGCCTTCCAGCAGCTGCGGCGCCAGGAAGGCGACGCGTTCGGCGTGGCGGGCGAAGGCTGCCTGGTCGAACGGCGCCTTGCCGCGCACCATCTGCGCCATCGGCGCGAAGTTCCAGCCGATCAGGGTGTAGACCGACTGCCGGTAACGGATCGCGGTTTCCGGCTTGACGGCGGCCAGGGCGGTGGCGGCGGCGAGCGTGGCCGCGGCGGCAAGGGAAGCGAGGACGAGGCGGTGCATCCGGCAACTCCGCGGGACAAGGGTCCGGCGAGTGTAGCAGCGGCTCCGCCACGGTCCCCT
This sequence comes from Pseudomonadota bacterium, assembly GCA_023412995.1. Classification (GTDB taxonomy): domain Bacteria; phylum Pseudomonadota; class Gammaproteobacteria; order Xanthomonadales; family Rhodanobacteraceae; genus Dokdonella_A. Next base: position 4,407 of record JAEZQS010000040.1, on the reverse strand, counting down.
GCGGCCTAGAATGGCCCCCCCGCCACCCCGGAGAAACGCCATGCGCCGCCGTCTTGCCGTCCTCCTTTCCTTCGCCGCGGCTTTCGCGGCAGCGCCGCTGCAGGCGGCCATGGTCGAACGCACGGTCGATTACGAGGCCGGCGGCACGAAGATGCAGGGCGTGCTGGTCTACGACGACGCGGTGGCCACGAAACGCCCGGGCCTGGTCATGGCGCCGGACTGGATGGGCATGAATCCGGACCAGGTCGCACTCGCGCGCCGGATCGCCGGCACCGATTACGTCATCCTGGTGGCCGACGTGTACGGGGTGGACGGGCGTCCGGGCGACGCGAAGCAGGCGGGGGCCGCTTCGGCAGCCCTGTACAAAAAGCGCGGCGAGCTGCGCGCGCGCATGCAGGCGGCGCTCGCGGCGCTCAAGGCCGAGGCCGACAATGCGCCGCTCGACGGGCGCCACTGGGGTGCCATCGGCTTCTGCTTCGGCGGCGCGGCCGCGCTCGACCTTGCCCGCAGCGGCGCCGACATCGCCGGCGTGGTCGCCTTCCACGCCAACCTCTCCACCGACGACCCTGCGCTGGCGAAGAACATCAAGGGGCGCGTGCTGGTGCTGCACGGGGCCGACGACCGCTTCGAGTCGCCGGAACAGATCGCCGCCTTCCAGGACGAGATGCGCAAGGCCAAGGTGGACTGGGAATTCACCAGCTACGGCGGCGCCGTGCACTGCTTCGCCATCCCCACCGCGGACGGCTCCAATCCGGGCTGCCGCTACGACCCGGAAGTGGCGCGACGCGCGTTCGAGCGCATGCATCGCTTCTTCGACGCGGCGTTCATGTAGCGGACGGCCGTGCAAGGCGATAGTCCGCCCACCCTTGCCGCGGAGCCTGCCATGCACCAGCCCGTCCCAGCCTGCCGCAGCGCGGCCACCGGGCCATGAAGCCGGGCGCGTGGTTCACGCGTTTCGCCACCTCGGCCGCGCGCGCGACCGGCCGGCCCGGCACCTTCCTGCTGGCAGCGATCGTGGTGATCGCCTGGGCCTCGTCGGGCCCGGTTTTCGGTTACAGCGACACCTGGCAGCTCGTAATCAACACCGGCACCACCATCATCACCTTCCTCATGGTGTTCCTGATCCAGAACACGCAGAACCGTGATTCGGAAGCCATGCACGTGAAACTGGACGAGGTGATCCGCGCGCTGCATGGCGCCCACACCAGCCTGATCGGCCTCGAGGACCTCGACGACGACATGCTCGAAGCGGTCCGCACGCGCTATCGCGAGCTGGCGGTGAAGGCACGCGCGAAGGTCGAGGCCGGCGGCAAGGACAGCGGCTGCGAGGAAGTCCACATCGACCTCAGCGGGGTCGAGGGCGACGCCGAGGTGGAGGTGCAGGGGCCGCCCGGCTCGAAGGCGGAAGTGACCCGCCACGGGGACTCGGCGCACGTGCATGCGCGGGTACCGAAGAAGTCCGCCTGATAGCGCCATCGCCGTGCGCGCCGCCCGGTGCACCCGCCGCGATCCTGCCTCGCCGCACGCCCGTCCGATGGTTGACTTTCGATTGCGCGGGTCCAGATGCGCTCTACGCACCGGTTCCTCCCTTGCGGGTGGGCGACCGGCCATCTCTGGCCGGCTGTGAGGTCGTTCGTTCCACCGACGGACGGCGGAGCCCGGTCGGCGCGCCGCATGGCCGGTGCGGCGTCCGTCGCCGCCCTCGCCGGCTAGAGCGCGCCGTCCCCGAACTTGTGGGTGTATTGCAGGTACACCGTGCGCCCCACCGCGTCGAACCAGGAGATGTCGTAGTAGGGGTAGGAGGTATAGGTCGGGTCGCGCGGCGGCATCTTGTCGAACAGGTTGTCCACCAGCAGGGAGAGGCGCGAGCGTCCGGACATGCGGTACTGGAGCGAGGCGTTGTAGCGGTAGGTGGCAGCGATGGTGGGACCCGGGTCGCCTTCTTCCCACACCTGGTCGTAGGACCAGCCGTTGGGCAACCGGCCGAGCCGCTGGCCGTGCAGGGTGGCCGACCAGCCGGCGTTTTCCCAGGTGATGCTGGCGCTCGTCTTCGTCCGCGGGATGTCGAATCCGCTGTTGACGGCAAACTCGTCCTCGACCGGGTCGCCGCGGTATTGCTGGAATTCGTGGCGCTCGACGCACGTGTGGTTGGCGAACAGCGTGAAGCGGCCGATGCCGGTGTCGAATCCGTAGCGCGCCGCCACGTCGACGCCGGCGGTGGTCTCGCGTGCGACATTGACCGGGTTGACGTAGATGCCGTAAAGCGAGCCGTTGTTGCTGCGGGTGATGCGCGCCAGCGCGTCGACGCAGGTGGGCGAGGCGATGTCGAGGTCGCCGAGGCGGCAGGACGCCTCGTCGCGGAGGATCGCGTCGACGCTCATGTCCTGCACCTGGTCGCGCATGTCGATGTCGAACCAGTCCACCGACAGGTCCAGTCCCGCCAGCGGCGACCACACCAGGCCCGTGGTCCACGAGGTGCTGGTTTCCGGATCGAGGTTGCGGTTGCCTTCGCGGGTGCGGATCAGGCCTTCGGAGTAGTCCTCGCAATCCTCCGCTTCGTCCTGCAGGCAGGCGTACCAGTCGATTCCCGATGTCTCGTCGTTGCCGATGCCGGCATAGACGTAGTGCAGGTCGGGGGCGCGGAACGCGGTGCCGCGGCTGGCGCGCAGCAGCAGGCTTTCGACCGGGCGCCATTCCACCCCGGTGCTCCAGGTGGCGCGGCCGATGCCGTGGCCGGAATAGCGGTAATGGTCCCAGCGGCCGGCGAGGCTCAGGTTGAGCGTTTCGTGCAGCGGCATGCGCAGTTCGCCGGCTGCCGCCCAGCGGTTGCGGCTGCCATGGCCGTCCGAATCCTTCCAGCTGTAGTAGTAGTACTGGGTTGCGAGCGGATCGGGATTGAGGTCATACGCCTGGCGCCCCGCTTCCACGGTGCCGGAGAAGCCGCTGTCGCCGCCCGGCAGCGCGAACAGGTCGACCTTGCTGACGGTGAATGCCGCCGTGGTGGTTTCCGATTGCGGGTGATAGACCGTGCGCGCGGCGATCGAGTCGTACTCGGCGCGCGTCAGCGGGGTGTAGAGCCGCGCCGGGTCGGCGTCGAAGATGGGGAAGCCGTCTTCGTCCGTGCCCAGCTGCTCGCCGAGGAACAATGCGTTGGCACGCGCGGCGACGATCTGCGGCCAGCTGATGTCGGCCTTGTAGAGCGAGTGGCTGAGCGAGGCCTCGTAGTCCCAGGCATTGCCGAACGCACCCTTGAAACCGGTGGTCAGGCCGAACGTCTTCTGCGTGGTTTCGATCATGCTCCGGCCGAGGCCACCGATCTCCTCGGGGGAGAACTGCCGCTGCCAGTACTCCACCTGGCCCGTGGCCTGGTTGAAGAAGTAGCCTTCCTCGTTGCCGTCGGGCGCCATGTAGCTCCACGCCGTGACGTCACGGAAGAGATCGACCGTGTGGTAGCCGGCCTGCAGGTCGGCGAACCATTCGCTGCCCTCGCCCAGCGCGTAGGTCAGCGAGGCATAGGCGTTCGCGCCACGGCGCTTGCTGAGGATGGTGCCGTAGCCGATGGAGCGGTCGCTGCCGCAGTAGTAGCCCGGGCCGTAATCGTCGATTTCCGGGTCGTATTCGCCCCAGCCGGGCCGTGCACCGTAATAGGTGCTGCCCTCGTTCTGCCCCGACAGCGCGTCGCAGGTGGCCTGGCCTGGGTCGAGGTAGGTGTCGTACCAGTCGGTGCGCAGGTAGGCGCGTCGCGGAATCTGCGCGCTCGCGCGGGGCGCATCGAGGGTCGAGTCCTGGATGCTGCGGTCGTAGGCCCACAGCGGCTGCTGCGATTGCAGCTCGATGCTGTACACGCCGCTGAAATCGCCACGGCCGAAGCCGCCCACGAGGCTGGCGTCCAGCGAGTCGCCGCCACCGCGCGTGGTGGTGCCCGCCCGCACGTCCAGGATGGCGCCCTCCAGGTGTTTCTTCAGGATGAAGTTGACCACGCCCGAGATCGCATCCGAGCCGTAGATGGCGGACGCGCTGCCGGTCAGCACCTCGATGCGCTCGATCATGCCGATCGGGATGCTGGACACGTCGGTGAAGTTGCTGCGGCCCTTGAACGGCATCGGGAAGTCGGCGATGCGGCGGCCGTTGACCAGCACCAGCGTGTGGTTGGGGCCGAGCCCGCGCAGGTCGACCTGTTGCGCGCCGGGCGAGAAATCGGCGCCGCTGGCCGATTGCTGGCTCTGCGTCTCGCCGCCGTTCTGGGTCATCGAGCGGAGCACGTCGGGGACGCTGGTGAAGCCGCGGGCCTGGATTTCGGCAGCCGTGATCACCGCGATGGGCGCCGGGCCCTCCACCTCGGCGCGCGGGATGCGCGAACCCGTCACCTCCAGCGTTTCCAGCCGCGTCACCGGTGGTTCGGTGGAC
>JAEZQS010000164.1 GCA_023412995.1 Pseudomonadota bacterium | reverse complement strand
GCATCGACTCGGATGGCTTCTTCGCCCTGCGTCAAGCGCCGCGCCGCGTGGCGGTGGTCGGCAGCGGCTACATCGCGGTGGAGCTGGCGGGCGTGCTGCGCGGCCTGGGCGTCGAGGTGGACCTGTTCGCGCGCGGCACGCGGCTGCTGCGCTCCTTCGACCGCGAGCTCGGCGAGGCGCTCGGCAGGGCGATGCAGGCGCAAGGGGTGCGGCTTGCCTTCGACCGTAATCCGGTGTCGGCGACGCGGGATGTGGCCGGCTACCACCTGCAGTTCGCCAACGGCGATGCCAGCGGGCCGTTCGACGAACTGGTGTGGGCGACCGGGCGCGTGCCGAACACGGGCGACCTCGGCCTCGAGCGCGCCGGCGTCGCGGTGGACGCGTCAGGCTTCATCGTCACCGACCAGTGGCAGGACACCAACGTGGCGGGCATCCACGCAGTGGGTGACGTGACGGGGCGGCTCGCCCTCACCCCGGTCGCCATTGCCGCCTCGCGGCGCCTGGCCGACCGCCTGTTCGGCGGCAAGGCGGACGCCCGCCTCGATTACGCCAACGTCGCGACCGTGGTGTTCTCGCACCCGCCGCTGGCAACCATCGGCCTGACCGAGGACGAGGCGCGCCGCCAGCACGGCGAGGCCGTCATTGTGTACCGCGCGCGCTTCCGGCCCATGCTCGCCGCGCTCGCGCAGCGCGAGGAGCAGACCTTCATGAAACTCGTCTGCGCCGGCGCCGACGAGCGCATCGTCGGCATCCACCTCGCCGGCTCCGCCGTCGACGAGATCATCCAGGGCTTCGCCGTTGCCGTGAAGCTCGGCGCACGCAAGGCCGACCTCGACGCCACCGTCGCCATCCATCCGACCTCGGCGGAGGAACTCGTGCTGATGTGAGGCGGGGATCCGGGATTCGGGATTCGGGATTCGGGATTCGGGACCGTGGCGCCGGGCGATGCAGGCTTTCGCTGCATCCGGATCGCGGATCCCGATCCCGGACGCACCCCTACATCCGGAACACCCCGAACCTTCCCGGCTCGACCGGCGCATTCATTGCGGCCGAAAGCGCCAGTCCGAGCACGCGGCGCGTGTCGAGCGGATCGATGATGCCGTCGTCCCACAGCCGCGCGCTGGCGTAGTAGGGATGCCCCTGGTGTTCGTACTGCTCGCGGATGGGCGCCTTGAAGGCGTCTTCCTCGTCCTTCGACCACGCCTTGCCGGCGGCTTCGATGCCGTCGCGCTTGACCGTCGCGAGCACGCTGGCCGCCTGCTCGCCGCCCATCACGCTGATGCGCGCGTTCGGCCACATCCAGAGGAAGCGCGGCTGGTAGCCGCGTCCGCACATGGCGTAGTTGCCGGCACCGAAACTGCCGCCGATGACCACGGTGAACTTCGGCACGTGCGAGCAGGCCACCGCCGTCACCATCTTCGCGCCGTCCTTCGCGATGCCGGCCTGTTCGTACTTGCGGCCCACCATGAAGCCGGTGATGTTCTGCAGGAACACCAGCGGTACGTTGCGCTGGTTGCACAGCTCGATGAAATGCGCGCCCTTGAGTGCCGATTCGGCGAACAGGATGCCGTTGTTGGCGACGAGGCCGACCGGATAGCCGTGGATGTGGGCGAACCCGGTGACCAGGGTCTTGCCGTAGCGCGCCTTGAACTCCTGCAGTTCGGAGCCGTCCACGATGCGCGCGATCACCTCGCGGATGTCGAACGGGATGCGCGTGTCGCGCGGCACGCAGCCGTAGAGTTCGTCGGCCGCGTACAGCGGCTCGCGCGGCGGGGCCAGCGCGAGCGGCATCGCCTTCCTGCGGTTGAGGCTGGCGACGATGCCGCGCGCGATGTCGAGCGCGTGGGCATCGTTCTCGGCGAAATGGTCGGCCACGCCGGAAAGACTGGTGTGCACGTCCGCGCCGCCCAGTGTTTCGGCATCGACGATTTCGCCGGTGGCGGCCTTCACCAGCGGCGGGCCGCCGAGGAAGATCGTGCCCTGTTCCTTCACGATGATGGTTTCATCGCTCATGGCCGGCACGTAGGCGCCGCCAGCGGTGCACGATCCCATCACCACCGCGATCTGCGCGATGCCGAGCGCGCTCATGCGCGCCTGGTTGTAGAAGATGCGACCGAAGTGTTCCTTGTCGGGGAACACCTCGTCCTGCAGCGGCAGGAAGGCACCGCCCGAATCGACCAGGTAGATGCACGGCAGGCGGTTCTCCAGCGCCACTTCCTGCGCGCGCAGGTGCTTCTTCACTGTCATCGGGAAATAGGTGCCGCCCTTGACGGTGGCGTCGTTCGCGATCACCAGCACGTCCTGCCCGTGCACGCGGCCGATACCGGCCACCAGGCCGGCGCAGGGTGCGGCGCCGTCGTACAGGCCGTGGGCTGCGAGCGGCGCGATCTCGAGGAACGGCGAGCCCGGATCCAGCAGCGCACGCACCCGCTCGCGCGGCAGCAGCTTGCCGCGCGCCGTGTGCTTCGCGCGCGCCTTCTCGCCGCCTCCTTGCGCCGCGCGCGCCAGTTCACCCTTGAGGTCGACCACCAGTGACTCGAGTTGCGCCGCGTTGTCGCGAAAATCCTGCGATCGCGGGTCGAGCTGGCTGCGCAGGACGGGCATGCGGTTTCCTTGGAACGGGTGCGGGATCAAACCATACCGCGTGCGAGGGGCGAGGGGCGAGGGGTGTGCAGCGCCGTGCTGTTGTGGGAGGGACTTCAGTCCCGAGGCTTTCCTGGGCCTCCTCCCGATCGCGGCTGAAGCCGCTCCCACAAATGCCGTGTGCAGCGCGGATGCTGTTGTGGGAGGGACTTGAGTCCCGAGGCTTGCCTGGGCATTCCAGCGCGGCGCGACTGCTTCTCCGAATCCCCAATCCCGAATCCCGAATCCCGAATCCCGAATCCCCAAACCCGGCTCTCGAAAACGCAACCGGCCGCACAGGGCGGCCGGCGCGTCGGTGCCGCTGGCAGCGATCAGTGCTTGTCGGCGTCCTCGGCCGCGGCCTTGGCGTCGCGGGCGGTGTCGGCGGCTTCGTTGCCGATCGCCTTGGCGCCTTCCTTCACTTCCTGGCCGGCAGCTGCGGCCGCATCCTGCGCGTGTTCGGCGTTGGCAGCGGCCCTGTCGCCGGCGGTGCTGGCAGCGTCTGCGGCGTCCTGGCCGGCTTCGGTGATGGCGTCACCCGCGGCCTGCGCCGCTTCCTTGGTGGCGTCCGCCGCATCGCGCGCGGCTTCGGCGGTGGCATCCACGGCCTTGTCGGCCGCTGCCTTGGCGTCTGCTGCCGCTTCGCGCGCCGACGCGGCGGCGGTGTCGGCGGCCTGTTGCGCCTGCTGCTGGTCGGTTTCGCTGCAGGCGGCGAGGCCGGTGGCCAGAACGAGGCCGAGGGTGATCCGGGTCAGTGTCGTCGTGTTCATCGCGCTTCCCTCCCGTGGTCGAGGCGGAGCCACGATGGGCGCCGCCGGATGGCGCGGCCGGATGGCCACGCCGGAATTCTTCGAGCGTGCTCAGGCCATCTCGATCGCGATCGCCGTGGCTTCGCCGCCGCCGATGCACAGCGAAGCGACGCCGCGCTTGCCGCCGCGCTGCTTCAGCGCGTGGATGAGGGTCACCACCAGGCGCGCACCGCTGGCGCCGATGGGGTGGCCGAGCGCGGTGGCGCCGCCATGCACGTTGAGCCTGTCGTGCGGCACGCCCAGCTCGCTGATCGGTGCCATGGCGACCACCGCGAACGCCTCGTTGACCTCGAACAGGTCGACGTCGGCGACGCTCCAGCCGGCCTTCTCCAGCACGGCCTTGAGCGCGCCGATCGGTGCGGTGGTGAACCATTCCGGGTCCTGCGAATGGGTCGAATGCGCCACGATGCGCGCCAGCGGCGCGATGCCGCGGCGGGACGCCTCGTCGGCCGACATCAGCACGGTGGCGGCGGCGCCGTCGGAAATGCTGGAGGAACTGGCCGCCGTGACGGTGCCGTTTTCCTTGCGGAAGGCCGGGCGCAGCGTCGGGATCTTCGCGAGGTCGGACTTGCCGGGCTGCTCGTCGGTGGCGACCTCGACGTCGCCCTTGCGGGTCTTCACCGTCACCGGGACGATTTCCTCGGCAAACGCGCCGGAGGCGATCGCCGCCTGCGCGCGGCGCACCGATTCGCTCGCATAGGCGTCCTGCTGCTCGCGGGTGAAGCCGTACTTGTCCGCGCAGTTCTCGGCGAAGACGCCCATCGCCTGGCCGTCGTAGGGATTGGTGAGGCCGTCCCACGCCATGTGGTCGACCGCCTCGAAGTTGCCGTAGCGGTTGCCGGTGCGGGAGTTCGGGATCATGTGCGGCGCGTTGGTCATCGACTCCATGCCGCCGGCGACCACGGTCGTGGCCGATCCGGCCTTGATCAGGTCGTGCGCCAGCATGATCGCCTTCATGCCCGAGCCGCACACCTTGTTGATGGTGGTGCAGCCGACGGGCGGCGGGATGCCGGCGGCAAGCGCCGCCTGGCGCGCCGGGGCCTGCCCGAGGTTGG
>JAEZQS010000136.1 GCA_023412995.1 Pseudomonadota bacterium | reverse complement strand
GGATGGGGGAGGGGTGGATCGGCACGCGGGGTGCCGGTCCAGGGTCCTTCCTAGCCGTTGGCGACGGGGCGGAGGGTGCGGGCGGGGGTGCGGGTGCCGGCGGCGAGTTCGTCGGGGGCGAAGTCGTCGACCGAGATGAACTCGAAGCTTGCCGCGCGCACGTGCGCCAGCAGGTCGCACTCGGCCGGCGAGAGCACGCCGCGGGCGCGCGCGTCGGCCAGCTGCGCATCGTGGTCGTAGCCGCGCACCTCGCCCGACTTCACCGCCTTGAGGAACTTGCGCTCCACCGGTTCGGCCGCGATCACTTCCGGCAGCAGGGCATTCATCCGCCCGACCGGGTTGTTGTGGTTCGGCGTCAGGTAGATGCCGGCCATCAGGTGGTTGCGTGCCTCGTTCGGCGCCGTGAGCAGCGCCGCGACGCGCCGGCCAAGGCGGTCGGACGGGGGCACTTCGCGCCGGCCCAGCGGGAACACCAGCACGCGCAGCAGCCAGGCGACCGGGCGCAGCGGGAAGTTGCGCAGCACGCCGTCGAGCGCCTCCTGCATGCGATGGACCGCATCATGGAACGCCCACGCCAGCAGGGGCTCGTCGGCCACCGGGCGGCCATGGTCCTCGTGGTGCTTGAGCATCGCGCTGGCGATGTAGAGGTGGGAGAGTACGTCGCCCAGGCGGCCCGACAGCTTCTCCTTGAACTTCAGTCGCCCGCCCAGCACCAGCATCGAGGTGTCGGCCACCAGGGCGAGTGCGGCCGCATAGCGGTTGAGCTTGCGGTAGTAGCGGCGCATGCGTGCATCGCCCGGCACGCGCCCGATCCGCGCGAACGTGAGGCCAAGCACCAGGCTGCGCACCGCGTTGGAGATGGCGAAGCCGACATGGCCGAACAGGGCGGTGTCGAAGGCACGCAGCTTCTCGCGCGGGTCGGAGAGCTTCAGCGCCGCCATCTCGCGCAGGACGAACGGATGGCAGCGGATGGCGCCCTGCCCGAAGATCATCAGGCTGCGCGTCATGATGTTGGCGCCCTCGACCGTGATGGCGATCGGCGCGCCTTCCCAGCCACGGCCGATCCAGTTGCCGGGCCCGAGGATCACGCCCTTGCCGCCGTGCACGTCCATCGCATCCTTCGCCACTTCGCGCGCGCGCTCGGTCGCGTGGTACTTGGCGATGGCCGAGGGGACTGCCGGCTTCTCGCCGCGATCCACCGCGGCTGCGGTGGCGGTCGACAGCGCACCGATGGCGTAGGTGTTGCCCCCGATCCGCGCCAGCGCTTCCTCCACGCCCTCGAAGCGGCCGATGGCGATGCCGAACTGCTTGCGGATGCGCGCATAGGCGCCGGTCGCGGCCACCGCCGTGCGCGACCCGCCGGTGGTGTTGGACGGCAGCGAGATGGCGCGGCCTACCGACAGGCATTCGACCAGCATGCGCCAGCCCTGCCCTGCCATTTCCGGTCCGCCAATCAGCTGCGCCAGCGGCACGAACACGTCGCGCCCGCGCACGGGACCATTCTGGAACGGGATGTTCATCGGGAAGTGGCGCCGGCCGATCTCCAGTCCGCGCGTTTCCCGCGGCAGCAGCGCCAGGGTGATGCCGAGGTCCTCCTCGTCGCCCAGCAGGTGCTCCGGATCGTGCATGCGGAAGGCAAGGCCGATGAGGGTCGCGACCGGCGCCAGGGTGATGTAGCGCTTGTCGAAGGTGAGGCGCACGCCCAGCACGTTCGCGCCGTTCCATTCGCCCTTGCAGACGATTCCGTAATCGGGGATGGAGGTCGCATCCGAGCCGGCATAGGGGCCGGTCAGCGCGAAGCACGGGATCTCGCGGCCGTCCGCCAGACGCGGCAGGTAATGGTCCTTCTGCTCCTGCGTGCCGTAGTGGACCAGCAGTTCGCCCGGGCCGAGCGAATTGGGCACGGCGATGGTGGACACCAGCGTGGTCGACATGCCGGCGACCTTCTGCAGCACCGCCGAATGCGCCAGCGCGGAAAAGCCCAGGCCGCCGTACTCCTTCGGGATGATCAGCCCGAAGAACTTCTCCTTCTTGAGGAATTCCCACATCTCCGGCGGCAGGTCGGCCAGTTCGTGGGTGATCTGCCAGTCGTCGATCATCGCGCAGAGCTGCTCGACCGGCCCGTCCAGGAAGGCCTGCTCTTCCACCGTGAGGCGCGGTACCGGCTGCGCCAGCAGCGCCGACCAGTCCGGCTTGCCACTGAAGAGCTCGCCTTCGAATCCGACCGTGCCGGCATCGAGCGCCACCTGTTCGGTTTCCGACAAGGTCGGCATCACCTTCTCGAACAGGGCGAGCAGGGGCGCGCTCAGCTTGCGGCGGCGGAAATCGATCCAGTTGAGCGGCACGGCCACCAGGGCGAGCAGCAGCAACGGGATGAGGATGGCGGGTGCTGGCGAGCCCGCCAGCCAGCCAGCGCCGACGATCGCGGCGGCGGTGGCAAGCGTCCACGGCAGTAGGCCGAGGCGGAACCAGGCGGCAGCAAGGGAAACGGCCAGCGCGGCAAGGAACGGCACGAATGCGGTCACGGCGGACTCCGGTGGTGTCCGGCCGCAAGGGCACCGGACCATACGCCCAAGTATTGAGGCGTCGCCGCGGCAAGTCAATGCGCCCTGGGCACACCGCCATGGTGCGCGGAAGGCAATGATCGGCGGGGGAAATCCGGACTCCGCCGGCCGTTGCTTCTCATCCCGCGGCCCCTCGGGCACACTCCGGCGGATGCCCCCCCTGCAGCCCAAGGGCGAAGCCCGCAACCGCCTCTCCGCCGCCGACTGGGAGCGGGCAGCGCTGGACGCGTTGGCCGAGAGCGGTGCTTCCGCCGTCGCCGTGGAATCGCTGGCGCGGCGCCTCGGCGTCACCAAGGGCAGCTTCTACTGGCATTTCACCAGCCGCGAAGCGCTGCTGACGGCGGCACTCGAACGCTGGGAACGCGAGGACGAGGAACTGGTGCTGGCGCCCATGGCCGCCGTTGCCGATCCACGCGAGCGGGTGCGCGAGCTGATCCGCCAGGTCAGCCACAAGCGCCCCTCGCACGCGGTGCTTGCCGCGCTCATCAAGGCGATCGACCAGCCGCTGGTGCGTCCCTTCATCGAACGGATCTCGCAGCGGCGCATGGCATTCGTTACCGACGCCTTCCGCGAAGCCGGTTTCGATGCGGCCAACGCGGCCAACCGTGCCCGCCTCGCCTACTCGGCCTATGTCGGCTTCGTGCAGCTGGCGCAGATCGGCCCGCGCATGAGCCACGAGGAATTCGAGGCCTACATCCGCGACTTCATCGAGGTCCTGATTCCGCATTAGCCCGGCGCGCTGCGCGCGGCTGGCGCAACCGGTTCCCGCGCAGCGGCGGCGGAAACGCGCGCGCACCCTGCATCGGGGAAACCGCATGACGCGGCGCGCCTTGCATGCGCCGGGGGCGGCGGCTACCGTCGATATCCCCTTTTCCACGCGGGCGCGAGCCCGGAGCCATGAGCAGCCAGCTGAAAGCATTGAACGACTGGGTCGACGAGGTCGCCCGACGGACGCGCCCCGACCGCATCCACTGGTGCGACGGATCGGAGGCGGAAAGACGCGAACTGGAACACGCGATGCTGGCGGACGGCACCTTCCTGCCGCTCAATCCCGACACGCACCCCGACTGCTTCCTGCACCGCTCGGATCCGCGCGACGTCGCGCGGGTAGAGCACCTGACCCTGGTCTGCACGCGCGAGCGCGAGGACGCCGGCCCCAACAACCACTGGATGGAACCGTCCGAGGCGCACGCGAAGATCGATGCCCTTTTCGACGGCTGCATGCAGGGACGCACCCTGTATGTGATCCCGTACTGCATGGGGCCGATCGATTCGCCCATCTCCCGCTGCGGCGTGGAGATCACCGATTCGCCCTACGTCGTCGCCAACATGCGCATCATGACGCGCATGGGCGCCCCGGCGCTGGCGCGGATCGAACGCGAAGGGCGCTTCATCAAGGGCCTGCATTCGACCGGCGAACTCGATCCCGAGCGCCGCTTCATCATGCATTTTCCCGAGGAGCTCACGATCAAGTCGTTCGGCTCGGGCTACGGCGGCAACGCCCTGCTCGGCAAGAAGTGCCATGCACTGCGCATCGCGAGCTACCAGGCGAAGAGCGAAGGTTGGCTGGCCGAGCACATGCTGATCGTCGGCATCGAGGACCCCACCGGCGCCACCCATTACATCGCAGCAGCGTTCCCCTCCGCCTGCGGCAAGACCAACCTCGCCATGCTGATCCCGCCCGAAGGCTATCGCGCCCGCGGCTGGAAGGTGTGGACGGTGGGCGACGACATCTGCTGGATGACGCCCGGTGAAGACGGGCGCCTGTGGGCGATCAACCCGGAGGCGGGCTTCTTCGGCGTGGCGCCCGGCACCAGCGCGAAGACCAACCCCAACGCGCTCGCCACCATCCAGCACGACACGATCTTCACCAACGTCGCGGTGACGGCCGACGCCCAGCCCTGGTGGGAAGGCCTGCCCGAGGGCACGCCGGTCACCGACTGGCAGGGACGTCCGTACGATCCCGCCAACGGGCCTGCCGCGCACCCCAACTCGCGCTTCACGGTGTCGGCGCGGCACTGCCCGAGCTGGTCGCCGCACGCGGAGGACGCGCAGGGCGTGCCGATCTCGGCCATCGTCTTCGGCGGCCGCCGGCCGTCGCTGGTGCCGCTGGTGTTCCAGGCGCGCGACTGGGCGCACGGCGTGCTGGTCGGCGCCGCCATGGGCTCGGAAACCACCGCCGCCGCCACCGGCGCCGTGGGGGTGCTGCGGCGTGACTCGATGGCGATGAAGCCGTTCTGCGGCTACAACTACGGCGACTACTTCGCCCACTGGCTGTCCTTCGACCGGCCCGGCGCGCGCCTGCCCGGCATCTTCCACGTCAACTGGTTCCGCAAGGGCGCGGACGGCCGGTTCCTGTGGCCGGGTTTCGGCGACAACCTGCGCGTGCTCGAATGGATCATCGACCGCTGCAAGGGCACGGCCGGTGCGGTCGAGACGCCGATCGGCCTCCTGCCGCGCCCGCAAGACCTGCACACCGAGGGACTGGGCCTCGCGCCGGACGCGCTGGAGGAACTGCTCGCGATCGACGAGGACGGCTGGCGCGCGGAACTCGATGCCATCGGCGAGTACCTCGACACCTTCGGCCGCCGCACGCCGGCACGCCTGCGGACGGAGCAACAGCGCGTGGCAGAGGCGCTCGCGACAGCGACACCGGAGCGGAAGCGGAAGGCGGCCGCCGCCACCTGAGCACGATGGGACCGCCCGCGGACGACGCGGCCGCTGCCGCGCTGGCGCGGCAGCTTGCGCGTGCGCAGGCCTTGCA
>JAEZQS010000082.1 GCA_023412995.1 Pseudomonadota bacterium | reverse complement strand
TACCCCCGGCGCCCCCGCCACACCCGGGGGGGCCCCCGATCGCGTGTCCCGTGCCTCAGCCGCCACTGGCCGCCGCTTCGCGCAGTTCGCGTTCGCGTGGCGTTTCCTCGCCGACGACGAAGCGCGGCGGATAGCGGAAGAAGTCGTAGATGAAGAGCCCGACGCCGGTCGCGAACACCGAGGCGGTGATGATCAGCATGATGAAGTGGATCTGGATCTTGAGCTGCGTGTCGAGGTAGCCCAGGCCCATGATGCGCTCGAGGTACACCTGGGCGATGCCGGCGGTGCCGAACGAAAGCGTCATGCCGAACATGCCGCCCAGCTGCATCCAGAACGCCCAGTAGCCGATCGGCGAGCCTTCGACGCGGCGGCCCGGCGTCAGCGAGGGCAGGGCGTAGGTGATCATCGCCAGCACGATCATCGCGTAGGCGCCATAGAAGGCCGCGTGCCCGTGCATCGCGGTGATCAGGGTGCCATGCGTCCATTTGTTGACGCTGGGGAAGGTGTGGGCGAAGCCGAGCAGGCCGGCACCGAACATGGTGAACACCGCGCTGCCGACGGTCCAGTGCAGCGCCAGCATGTTGGGGTGGGCGAGGCCGGATCGGCGTATCGCCGAGTAGGCGTACACCGCCATGCCGATCAGGGCGAGCGGCTCCAGTCCGCTGAAGAAGCCGCCGATCGGCAGCCAGTAATGCGGCACGCCCACCCAGTAGTAGTGATGCGCGGTGCCGATGATGCCGGCAATGAAGACGAGGCCGACGATCACGTACAGCCACTTTTCCATCACTTCGCGGTCAGCGCCGGAAAGGCGGATCAGGAGGTAGGCGAGGAAGCCGCCCTGGATCATCTCCCACACGCCCTCCACCCACAGGTGGATGGTCCACCAGCGGTAGAAGATCGACACGGTGTAGTTGGCGTAGTGCAGCAGCGCCGGCAGGTACAGCAGCGCCGCCAGGCCGAGGCCGCCGAGCAGCACGCCTTCGGTGGTGGTGAAGCGGCCGGAGCGGCGGATCGTCATGCCGACGTTGTAGAGGAACATCAGCATCACGATGACGATGACGATCTTCGAGGGCAGCGGCTGCTCCAGCAGCTTGTTGCCGGTGCCGTAGCGGAACAGGTAGCCGAACACGGTGGCCACGCCCATCGCCGTCCACAGGACCAGCTGCCAGATCGCCAGCCGCACGCTGTAGAGCTCCGTGCGCGACTCGTCCGGCACCATCCAGTAGGTGGCGCCCATGAACCCGGTCAGCACCCACACGATGAGGAGGTTCGTGTGGATCATCTTGGTGACGTCGAAGGGCAGGATATAGAGCAGCGGATCCGGGCCGAGGTATTTCGCCGCCGACAGCAGGCCGAACACGAGCTGCAGGCCGAACAGGGCCATCGCGACGGCGAAGTACCAATACGCGACGGACTGTGACTGGTAACGCATGGCGGCTCTCCCTCGGCGATTCGCTGCAATGGCCCGCGCGGCGCCGGCCTGGCGCGCGCGCAGGCGGCGATTACTTGAGCGTGGACAGGTAGGCGACGAGCTGGTCGACTTCCTCGGGCTTCAACGTCCCGGCGTAGGTATTGGGCATGAACGAGGTGCCATTGGCCGAATACATGGGGCCGGGTTCGAGGTAGGCGCTCGGATGCAGGATGGACTCGCGGATGAAACCGGCCGCGTCCTTCGCTTCCCCGTGGTACTCGCCGGAGGCCAGCGCCGCTTCCGCCCGGGCCGTGATGCCGGCCAGCGACGGCCCGGCCAGGTTCACGCCCGGCGCGATCGAGTGGCAGGCCACGCAGGCCGGCGTGGCGCTGCGGAACACGGTTTCACCCAGCGCGATGGGATCGTCCCCACGGGTGGTCGGGCGCGCGCCGGGCGGCGGCGCGGTCGTGCCTGCCTGTGCGTCCGCTTCACCGGTCTGCTGCGCGGTGGAGAGGGACGTTCCCGGCAGCGACGCCCCGCTGACCAGGATGGGGCGGGGCGGCCAGCCCTGGTTGTCCACGTTGCTGACCCAGTCGAGGAACGCGATGATGCCGTCGATGTCCTCCGGGCTGAGGTCCTGCTTGGGCATCAGGCGGCGATGGGTCTGTTCGTTGTAGAACTTCGAGGGATCCTGCAGGTAGGCCTTGAGGTAGGCCTCGCCGCGCAGCTTGGTGATCTTGGTCAGGTCCGGCGCGTAGTAGGCGCCCTCGCCGAACAGGGTATGGCAGTTGATGCAGTTGTTGGCATGCCAGGCATCCATCCCGTGCGTGACGGCGGGCGTGATGTTCTCGGCATGGGTGAGTTCGCCGAAGCGCATGTGGCTGTCGATCGTCATGCCGATGAAGGCGATGCTGGCGACGGCCGTGCAGATGATCGCGAAGAGGCGGGATCGTCGCTTGTTCATGGCCTCTCCCTAGACGCCGATGCCGCGCCAGTACGTGACGGTGATGACGCCGGCATAGACCATCGCGGCCGCCATGAGGAGCAGGACGAGGTAGCCGACCATCCTGAGGGTTGTGCCGATTGCTGCCGCTTGCATTCGCCGTCCTCCGTCGATGGATGGGTTGACCGCCGTGCAGCGCGCGGAAGCCGCGCGCGGTCCTGCCTGGCGCACTCCCGGGGGAAGCTGTCGCAGGCCCGGAAAACGCCACTTTCCGGACCTACATGGCAGCTTTTACATGAACGGGAACTTTCCGCGCAAGCTGCGGTATCTTTTCGCGACCCCGTTTCCGGGCGCCGCACGCGGGCGGCGCGGCGTTGCAGCGGGGGCTACCAAGGTCCGATTTCGAGGCGCGCGACGGACGTGCCCGTGGCCATTCGTGCATTGCAGAAGGTGCCCACA
This sequence comes from Pseudomonadota bacterium, assembly GCA_023412995.1. Lineage (GTDB taxonomy): Bacteria > Pseudomonadota > Gammaproteobacteria > Xanthomonadales > Rhodanobacteraceae > Dokdonella_A. The sequence goes on along the minus strand of JAEZQS010000082.1, from coordinate 6,489 downwards.
CGACGATGATCGAAACCCGACAGCTCACCCGGCGCTACGGCGACTTCACGGCCGTCGACGCCATCAGCTTCCGTGTCGAGCCGGGCCAGGTGCTCGGCTTCCTCGGCCCCAACGGCGCCGGCAAGTCCACCACCATGAAGATGCTCGCCGGCTTCCTCGCGCCCACCTCCGGCAGCGCGGTGGTGGCCGGCTTCGACGTGCAGGCGCAGCCGCTCCGGGCGCGTCGCGCGCTCGGCTACCTGCCGGAAGGGGCGCCGAGCTACGGCGAAATGGCCGTGCGCGAGTTCCTCGGCTTCATTGCCGACGTGCGCGGGCTGGCGGGCGACGCGCGCGACGCGCGCCTCGACGACGCGGTGGCGCGCCTGCACCTCGAGCGCGTGCTGGAGCAGCCGATCGACACGCTGTCGAAGGGCTTCAAGCGCCGCGTTGGCCTGGCTGCGGCGATCCTGCACGACCCGCGCGTGCTGATCCTGGACGAGCCGACCGACGGCCTCGATCCGAACCAGAAGCAGGAGGTGCGCACGCTGATCAACTCGATGGCGCGCGACAAGACCATCATCATCTCGACCCACCTGCTGGAGGAAGTGCACGCGGTGTGCAGCCGGGCGATCATCATTGCGGCCGGCCGCGTGCTGGCCGACGCCACCCCGGCCGAGCTGGAGGCGCGCTCGCGCTACCACCAGGCGGTGTCGCTCACCGCGCCCGACATCGCCGCGGCGCGTGCCGCACTGGCGCGGGTGCCCGACATCGCGGCGATCGAGGTCGATCCGCAGGACAACCGCATCACCGCCTTCCCCAAGCCCGGCCGGGCGATCTTCGTCGCGGTCGGCGATGCGCTGAAGGAGCGCGGCGTGGTGGTGCGCGAGCTGGCACTGGAACCCGGGCGCCTGGACGAGGTGTTCCGCACCATCACCCAGGACGCCGCCGGCGCGGAGGCACGCACATGAGCGGCACGGCGACCATCTTCCGGCGCGAACTGCGCAGCTACTTCGCCACCCCGGTCGCGTACGTCTTCATCGTGATCTTCCTGCTGCTGTCCGGCGCGCTGACGTTCTACCTCGGCAGCTTCTACGAGCGCGGCCAGGCCGACCTGCAGCCTTTCTTCAACTTCCATCCGTGGCTGTACCTGTTCCTGGTGCCGGCGGTCTCCATGCGGCTGTGGGCGGAAGAGCGCAAGAGCGGCACGATCGAGCTGCTGCTGACCCTGCCCGTGACGATGTGGCAGGCGGTGGCGGGCAAGTTCCTCGCCGCGTGGGCGTTCATCGCCATCGCGCTGGTGCTGACCTTCCCGATCTGGCTCACCGTCAACTACCTCGGCGCGCCGGACAACGGCGTGATCTTCGCAAGCTACCTCGGCTCGCTGCTGATGGCCGGCGCCTTCCTCGCCATCGGCTCGTGCCTTTCGGCGGCGACGCGCAACCAGGTGGTCGCGTTCATCCTGACGGTGGTGGTGTGCTTCCTGCTGCTGCTTGCCGGGTTCCCGCTGGTGCTCGACGCGTTCCGGGCGATCGCGCCGCAGGGCGTGGTGGATGCGGTCGCGGGGCTCAGCTTCCTCACCCATTTCGCGTCGGTCAGCAAGGGCGTCATCGACCTGCGCGACATCCTCTATTTCGTGTTGATGATCGGCGCGTGGCTGTACGCGACGGCGGTGGTCATCGACCTCAAGAAAGCGGTCTGAGGAGGGCCCCGCGATGACACTCAACCGCAAGGCCCTGTCGGGCACCGCGCTGGTGGTGCTGGCCGTCCTGTTCGTGGCCGTGATGCTGCTGGTGAACCTCGCGTTCCGCGGCGCGCGGGTGGACCTGACGCGCAACCAGCTCTACACGCTGTCCGAAGGTACCCGCCACATCCTTTCCAGCATCGACGAACCGATCCACCTGACGCTGTTCTTCTCCGACAAGGCGACCCAGGACCTTCCGCAGCTGCGCACCTACTACACCCGCGTGCGCGAAATGCTGGAGGAAATGGCGTCGCGCTCGAACGGCAAGCTGCAGCTGGAGGTGATCGATCCGCTGCCGTTCTCCGAGGACGAGGACCGCGCGGCGGCCTTCGGCCTGCAGGCGGTGCCGGTATCGACCGCCGGCGACACGGTGTTCTTCGGCCTCGCCGGCACCAACTCGACCGACGGCCAGGCGGTGATCCCGTTCCTGCAGCCGGACAAGGAAGCCTTCCTCGAATACGACGTCGCCAAGCTGATCCACGAGCTGGAGAACACGAAGAAGCCGGTCGTGGGCGTGCTCACCGGCCTGCCCATCGCGGCCGATTTCGATCCCGCCACCCGCCAGATGCGCGAAGGCTGGGCGGTGTACCAGCAGTGGGGGCAGCTGTTCGACCTGCGCCGGCTCGATGCGGCGACGCTCAAGGCGGTCGATGCCGACATCGGCGTGCTGCTGGTGGTGCAGCCGAAGAACCTCGGCGAGGACGCGCAATACGCGATCGACCAGTTCGTGCTGCGCGGCGGCCACCTGGTGGCGTTCGTCGATCCCAGCGCCGAACTCGACACGGCCGGTGCCGACCCGCAGAACCCGATGGCGGCGATGATGGCCGACAAGTCCTCCGACCTGCCGGCGCTGTTCAAGGCCTGGGGCCTGGAATACGACCCGCACAAGGTGGTGCTGGACCGCGCCCGGGCCCTGCCGATCAGCATCGGCGAGGGCCAGGCGCCGGTGCGCCATCCCGCCATCCTCGGCCTGACCGGCGCCGACCTCAACGACGACGACGTGGTCACCGCCAACCTCGACAGCATCAACGTGTCCTCGGCGGGCTACTTCAGCCTCGCCGCCGACGCGAAGGACGTGCAGCTCACGCCGCTCATCCAGACCACGTCCGATGCCATGGCGGTCGGCGGCGACCGCCTGCGCATGCTGCAGGATCCGACCGCGCTGCTGGACGGCTACCAGCCGGCGGGCTCGCCGTTCGTCATTGCCGCGCGCCTGTCGGGCACCTTCCACACGGCCTTTCCCGGACGCAAGGAGGCGGGGGCACTGGCCACCTCCAGGGTGCCCGGACAGGTGCTGCTGGTGGCCGACACCGACCTGCTGAGCGACCGCCTGTGGGTGCAGGTGCGCTCGTTCTTCGGCCAGCAGGTGATGAACGCGTTTGCCGACAATGGCGACTTCGCCGTCAACGTGCTCGACAACATGACCGGTTCCAGCGACCTGATCTCGATCCGCGGCCGGGCCACCTCGCAGCTGCCCTTCACCACGGTGGAGGCGCTCAAGCGCAGCGCCGACGAACGTTTCCGCGCCAAGGAGCAGGAACTGCAGCGCGAGCTGGCGGACACCGAGCGCAAGCTGACCGAGCTGCAGGGCGCCAAGAGCGCCGAGCAGGCGCAGATCCTTTCGCCCGAGCAGAAGGCGGAGCTGGAGAACTTCCTCCAGCGCAAGCTGGAGATCCGCAAGGAGCTGCGCCAGGTGCGGCGCCAGCTCGATGCCGAGATCGAGTCGCTCGGCACCCGCCTCAAGCTCCTCAACATCCTGCTGATGCCGCTGCTGGTGACGCTCGCCGCACTGGGTTTCGCGTGGTGGCGCAACCAGCGTCGCCGCCACGCCCAGGGAGCACACGCATGAACCAGAAGACCCTGATCGTCCTTGCCGTGGTGGCGCTGCTGGCGGTGGTCGCCGCGATCGCGCTGCACCGCGGCCAGGTTCCCGCCAGCGAGGAACGTGCCGCGGCCGAATCCGCGTGGCTCGCGCCGGCCCTGCGCGACCACGTCAACGACGTCGATCGCGTGACCGTGACGGGCGCCGGCGGCAAGGTGCTGGCAACCCTGGTGCGCGGCACGGACGGCTGGACCGTGACCGAGAAAGGCGGCTATCCGGTTGACACCGGCAAGCTGCGTTCCTTCCTGCTGAAACTGGCCGACGCGCGCCAGCTGGAACAGAAGACCTCCACCCCCGCGCGCTATCCCGACATCGGCGTGGAAGACGTCGCCGGTGCCGATGCGAAATCGGTGCAGGTGCGCCTGGACGGCCTCGCCGTTCCCGTCGACATCCTCATCGGCAAGCCCGCGCCGCGGGGTGGCGGTACCTACGTGAGGCGCGTCGGCGAGGCACCGGCGTGGCTGGCATCCGGCACGCTGACGGTGGAAAAGGACCCGTCCAGCTGGCTGCGGAGGGACCTCACCGACCTGGCCGCCGAGCGCATCCGCTCGGTCGCCGTCACGCGACCGGACGGCAGCACCGTCACTGCTGCCAAGGCCGACGCGGGCGACGCCAACTTCACGCTGCAGGACATCCCCAAGGGCCGCGAGGCGGTTTCGCCCTACGCGGTGAACGGCCTCGCCTCGTTCCTCGCCGGTCTGCGCTTCGAGGACGTGCTGCCGGCAGCAGAGGCGCAGCCGCCCGAAAAGCCGCTGCAGGCGCATTTCACCACCTTCGATGGCGTGGTGATCGACGTCACCGCGTGGGCGCACGAGGGCAAGGACTACGCCCGCTTCGCTGCCTCGTTCGACGAGGAGCAGGCCGATGCCGGGATTGCGGCGGCACAGGCGAAGGAAAAGGCCGCGTACGAATCCGCCAAAGCGGCAGCCGCGCCCGATCCGGCAGGCCAGAAGGATGGCAAGGTTGCCGATGCCCCGGCCACCGGCGGATCGGCGGACGATACGGATGTCCCGGTCGAGCCGCTCGCCGCGACCGACCCTGCACGCGACCGCGAAAACCGCCTCGCGGCCGTACGCAAGCAGGTGGAGACGCTGCGCGCGACGTTCGATGGCTGGACCTACGTCCTGCCGGCGTACAAGTACGCCGCGATCGACAAGTCGATGGCCGACCTGCTGCAACCGGTCGAGGATAGCAAGCCGGCGAAGAAGGGCGGCAAGTAGAGCCGCGCCCGTGCGGCGCGAAAGGGCGCAGGCAGGGGCGCCCTGGTGCGCCGCGTGCCGCGTCGGCATCCGGCATGCCGCGCCGCTGGCGGGCTGGCGGCGTCGGTCGCACAATGCCCGGATGCCACTTTCCTCACCGCTGTCGCGTGCCGCCCTCGTCGCCGGTTGCATTGCGGGAGGCACCGCCGTGGCGCTCGGCGCATTTGCCGCGCACGCCTTGCGCGCGGCGCTGGACGGGCCGTCGCTGGCCACCTGGCAGACCGGCGTAAACTACCAGTTTCGACACGCGCTGGCCCTGCTGGTGACCGGACTGCTGGCGCGCGGGCAGGCCGGTCGTGGCCTGGCCGCGGCAGCGATCGCGTTCGGCGTCGGGATCGTGCTGTTCTGCGCCAGCCTGTACGCACTGGCGCTGGGCGCCCCCCGCTGGCTGGGTGCGGTCACGCCGCTCGGCGGCCTCTGCTTCCTGGCGGGATGGAGCTTGTTGCTGGCGAGCATCCTGCGGCGCGGATGACCGGGCGCCGTCGGGGCCATGGATCCCCAATCCCCAATCTCCAATCCCCAATCCCCAATCTCCGCTTCACCGCGCATGCCAGCACCAGTGCCATGGCTCGTAGGCGATGCCGTGGCGGTTTCCGCGCGGGTAGGACAGCGCGAAGCCGAAGCGTCCTGCGTTGGCCTCCAGCCAGGCAAACGCGGGAGAGCGCTCGAACGCCTCTTCGAGGGGACTGAAGCCCGGCGTCGTGACGTCCAGCGCGCGACCGGAATGGTGTTCGCTGTAGCCGGGCGCGGCGCTCACTTGCAGGATCTGTGGCATGGCCTGGCCGCGCTCCAGCTTGCGCCGCAGGATGCCCAGCTGGTACTCGGCCGAACGGAAGGCCGAAACCACCTGCACGGCGACCCCATCCGACGCCGCCGCCGCCTGCAGGCGCAGGAACGCGCGCGCGGCGCGCGGGGCCAGCCACTGGCGGCGACCATGGATGTCCTCGCCGATGCACGCCAGCGCACGCGGTTCGCGCACGAGGCGCAGCTGGCGTGACGCGCCGTAGCCGGGCGGTACGCCGAGGGCACGGGCATCGAGCACGATGCGCTGCCGCGCGGCGCGGTCGCAGCGGGCCGGCGCGTCCGCGTCGTCGCCAAAGCGCACGACCACCTGCTCAGCTCACTGCGCCGGCACCGGCAACGGCTTGACGTAGAAGCCGGCAATGCGGCCGTCGCTGCCGCAGGCGACCTGCGCGTAGAGGTTGGCCTTGTCGAACAGCAGCGGGATGGTCACGGCGATGTAGCCTTCCGAAGTCGCCACGTGCGACTGCCCGCGCGCCTTGAGCGTGCCGAACTGGCCGAGCGATTCCCATGCCTTGCGCAGCTGGGCAGGCGGCAGCGCACCACGCATGCGCGCATCGAAGTCGCGCGTCGCGGTCTCGTAGTCGTGCTTCTGCGCCGCATCGAGCAGGGCGGTCGCGCGGCGGGTGCAGGCATCCTGCAGGCGTTTGTGCGCCGCCATGGCTTCGTCGTCGGCTGGCGGCGCCGCCGTTCCATCGACGCGTGGCCAGGCGGCCGTCGCGCCGGTTCCTGTCTCCGTGCCGGGTGCGGGCGGGGCCGGCTCGCCGGTCGTGGCCGACGCCGGGGTGCCCGCTTCCGCGGCGGACGCCGCCGCTCCCTCCGGCGCC
>JAEZQS010000057.1 GCA_023412995.1 Pseudomonadota bacterium | reverse complement strand
GCGTCGCCCTGCGCAATCCCGACGGCGACCTGCGGCCGGGGCTCTACGGCACGGTGGTGCTCGACGATCCGGGGGCCGGACCGGTCCTCAGCGTGCCGCGCTCGGCGGTGCTCGACAGCGGCACGCGCCAGCTCGTGCTGGTCGAAACCGGCCCCGGTCGTTTTGCATCGCGTGAGGTCCGCCTCGGGCGGCGCGGCGGCGAGCGCATCGAGATCCTCGATGGGCTTGCCGAAGGCGAGCAGGTCGTGGTGTCCGCCAATTTCCTGATCGACGCCGAAAGCAACCTGCAGTCGGCACTGGAGGGTCTGGGAGGGCATGCAGGGCACGGCACGCCGTCGGGCACAGGCGGGGATGCGCAACCCGAGTCGGGCAGTGAAGCGATCGACCCGCATGCCGGCCACGTCATGCCGGCCACGCCGAAAGACGCGCCACGGAAGCCACCGGTCCCGCTCAACCCGCACGAGGGGCACTGACATGCTGGCCCGCCTTATCGAATGGTCGGTCCGCAATGTATTCCTGGTGCTGGTGATGGTGCTGGCGATCGTCGCTGGTGGCATCCACGCGTTGCTGCAGACACCGCTGGACGCACAGCCGGACCTCTCCGACGTGCAGGTGATCGTGTTCACCGAGTATCCCGGGCAAGCGCCGCAGGTGGTCGAGGACCAGGTGACCTACCCGCTGACCAGCGCCCTGCTCTCGGTGCCGAAGGCGAAGGACGTTCGCGGCTTCTCGTTCTTCGGCGCGTCCTTCATCTACGTCATCTTCGAGGAAGACACCGACATCTACTGGGCGCGCTCACGCGTGCTCGAGAACCTCAACGTCGCCTCGAAGAACCTGCCGCCCGGCCTGGCCCCGGCGCTGGGGCCCGACGCCACCGGCGTCGGCTGGGTCTACCAGTACGTGCTCAAGAGCGACCGCCACTCGCTGGACGAGTTGCGCGCCATGCAGGACTGGTACCTGCGCTACCCGCTGACCACCGCCCCCGGCGTGGCCGAGGTCGCCAGTGTCGGCGGCTTCGTGCGCCAGTACTCGATCACCGTCGATCCGGTCCGGCTGCGCGCGTTCGACATTCCGGTTTCGCGGGTGTCCGAGGTGATCGCGGCGAGCAACCGCGACGTCGGCGGCCGCGTGATCGAGATGGCCGAGACCGAGTACATGGTGCGCGGCCGTGGCTACCTGCGCGGCATCGAGGACATCGAGGGCCTGGTGCTGCGCGCCGAGGGCGGCGCACCGGTGCTGGTCCGCGATGTTGCCCGGGTCGAACTGGTGCCCGACGAGCGCCGCGGCATTGCCGACCTCGACGGCCAGGGCGATGTGGTCGCCGGCATCGTCATCGCGCGCTACGGCGAGAACGCGCTGGCGGTGATCGCGGGGGTCAAGGACAAGATCGTGCAACTGGCACGCGGCTTGCCTGAAGGCGTCAGCGTGCAGGCGGTCTACGACCGCTCCGATCTCATCGTGCGCGCGATCAAGACGCTGCGCACGACCCTGATCGAGGAAAGCCTGATCGTCGCGCTGGTGTGCCTGGTGTTCCTGTTCCATGCGCGCAGCGCACTGGTCGCGATCGTCATGCTGCCGGTCGGCGTTCTGATTGCGGTGATCGCGATGCGTGCGCTCGGCATGAACTCCAACATCATGAGCCTGGGTGGCATCGCGATCTCGATCGGCGTGATGGTCGACGCGGCGATCGTGATGATCGAGAACGCGCACAAGCACATCGAGCGCGACGACGGCTCGCGCAGCCGCACCCAGCTGATCATCGACGCCTGCCGCGAGGTCGGCCCGGCACTGTTCTTCAGCCTGATGATCATCACCGTCTCGTTCCTTCCGGTGTTCGCCCTGGAGGCGCAGGAAGGACGTTTGTTCAAACCGCTGGCGTTCACCAAGACCTTTGCCATGGCCGGTGGCGCGCTGCTCTCGGTGACGCTGGTGCCGGTGCTCATGCTGCTGTTCGTGCGCGGCAGGATCCTGCCCGAGCAGAAGAACCCGGTGAACCGCATCCTGGTCGCCGCCTATCGTCCGGTGATCGACGTCGTGCTGCGGCATCGCATGGCCACGATCGTGTTGGCGCTGCTCGCCCTGTTCGCCAGCCTGTGGCCGGTGTCGCGCCTGGGCAGCGAGTTCATGCCCACGCTCAACGAAGGCACCCTCCTTTACATGCCGGCGTCGCTGCCCGGCATGTCGGTGACCAAGGCCTCCGAGTTGCTGCAGCAGCAGGACCGGATCATCAAGGGCTTCCCGGAAGTGGAGTCCGTGTTCGGCAAGGCCGGTCGCGCCCTTACCGCCACCGACCCGGCGCCGCTGGAGATGTTCGAGACCGTCATCCACCTCAAGCCGGAAGACCAGTGGCGCGATGGCATGACCACCGACCAGCTCATCGCCGAGATGGACGCGGCGCTGAAGTTCCCGGGCGTCGCCAACTCCTGGACGATGCCGATCAAGGCGCGCACCGACATGCTGGCCACCGGTATCCGCACGCCGGTGGGCATCAAGCTCTTCGGCACTGATCTTCAGCAGCTGGACGCCCTCGCCACCGAGATCGAAGCCGTCGTGCGCAAGGTGCCGGGAACGACCAGCGCGTTCGCCGAACGCCTGACCGGAGCGTACTACCTCGACATCACCCCGGATTTGCGCAGCCTGGCCCAGTACGGCGTCACCCTGGGCGAAGTGCAGGACGTGGTCGCGGCCGCGCTGGGCGGCGAGAGGGTCACCACCATCCTGCAGGGCCGCGAGCGCTTCAGCGCGATCGTGCGCTACCCGCGCGAGCTGCGCGACGATCCGCACCGCATCGGCACCCAGATCCTGGTGCCGGTTCCCGGTGGCGCCCAGGTGTCCCTGGGTGAGCTGGCGCGGATCGAGGTCAACAAAGGCGCGCCGAGCATCCGCACCGAGAACGCGATGCTGGCGGCCTATATCTACGTCGACACGCGCCAGAGCGATCTCGGCCGCTACGTGCAGGCGGCCCAGCAGGCAGTCGCCGAACAGGTGCAATTCCCACCCGGCTACTACGTGAGCTGGAGCGGTCAATACGAGTACATGCAGCGGGCCGCCGAAAAGATGCGCGTGGTCATCCCGGTGACGCTGGCGCTGATCTTCCTGCTGCTGTACCTCAACTTCCGCCGCGTCACCGAGTCGCTGATCGTGATGCTGTCGGTGCCCTTCGCACTGGTCGGCGGCATCTGGCTGATGTGGTTGCTTGACTACAACACCAGCGTCGCCGCCATCGTCGGCTTCATCGCACTGGCCGGCGTTGCCGCGGAAACGGGCGTGGTCATGCTGATCTACCTCGACCATGCGCTCGAGGCGCGTGCGGTGCAACGCCAGGCCGAAGGCCGCGCGCTGGACGCACGCGACCTGCGCGAGGCGATCATCGAAGGCGCGGTCGACCGCGTGCGCCCGAAAATGATGACCGTGGTCGCGATCATGGCCGGCTTGCTGCCCATCATGTGGAGCAGCGGCACCGGCTCGGAAGTCATGCGGCGCATCGCCGCGCCAATGGTCGGCGGCATGGTGTCGTCGAGCGTGTTGACGCTGGTGGTCATCCCGGCGCTGTATGCGTGGGTCAAGCAGCGTACGCTGGACCGCACGCGCGGCATGCCGCAGCGGCCGACGGGGCGTCGCGCTGGGGGCGCCTTCGACATGTGGCGGCGCAATCGAGGCAGCCGGTGACATGCCGGTTCACCTGTTCGCTGCGATGCGCGGCGCTACGGTGGGTCATGGCGTTCTGCGTGGGATTTGCGGGCGATGGACGGCGCGCCCGCAGCATCGCCGGTGTCCTAGTCCCCGTGCGTGGCGAACGCGCGCGTGCTGCCATCTGCCTCGATCCGCTCGACCGTGTAGCGCTGCACGCGTCCGTCCGGCGCTTCCATGCCAGGCGAGCCTATCGGCATGCCCGGCACCACCAGCCCGCGCGCGTCTCCCGGATCGGCCAGCAGGCGCTGGATGTCCGCCGCGGGCACGTGGCCCTCGATGACCAGCCCACCCACTTCCGCGGTATGGCACGAGCCCTTGCCGGCCGGAACGCCGAGCGCCTTGCGGATCGGCTCGAGGTCCTGCGACTCGTCGATCGCCACGTCGAAGCCCGCCTGGCGCATGTGTTCCACCCAGGCCGTGCAACAGCCGCAGGTGGGGCTCTTGTGCACGAGCACGGGCGGCAGGGCCGCTGCCTGCGGCGCGGATCGTTCCGAGGCGCTCGCCGTGACGGCGGCATCGCCGCAGGCGGCGAGGACCAATGCAAGGGTGGCTGCGAGGGCGTGCGGCAGTGTGCGTGTCATGGTGTCGTCTCCCTGGGTGTGTCGATCAGAACCAGAAGCGCACGCCGGCGACGAAGCGGGCGTCCTCGCCGCCTTCGCCGTCGGCGCGACGCAAGGCAGTCGTCCGCCCGAAGGCGCGCTCGCGCACCCAGCCGACGTAGGGCGCGAACTGGCGCGTGATGTCGTAGCGCAGGCGCAATCCGGCGTCCGCCGTGGAAAGGCCCGCGCCGATGCCGCGGCGCACGTCGTCGCGGCGGTAGGCGTTGATTTCCACCAGCGGCTGCAGCACCAGGCGCTGGGTGAGCAGCACGTCGTAGGACACTTCCAGCCGCAATGCGGCCTGGCCCGCCGTGCCCAGGTACGCCGTCGCCGCCACATCGAACTTGCCGGGCGCGACGCCGGCCACGCCGATCGCGGCGAAGTCGCGTGCCGGTCCCGGCGCGTCGTCGTGGCGCACGCCGACCAGCAGGTCCCACCAGGGGGCCACGGCGCGGCCATACAGTGCCTCGAAGCTGGCGCGTTCGCCGCGCCCGCCGCGGCGTTCGCCTTCGCTGCGCAGCCACAGGCGGTCGAGGTCGGTGCCGATCCAGGCGTGGGCTTCCCAGGCGAGTCCGCCCGGGTCGCCGTTCCATCCTTCGAGGCGATCGACGCCCAAGTAGTGGAAGATGCCATCGTCATGTGCGGCATGGCCGCCCGCGGGCCGCACGGCTGCGGCGCGGTCGGC
>JAEZQS010000292.1 GCA_023412995.1 Pseudomonadota bacterium | reverse complement strand
GTTCCGGCCCGCCCGGGCGGCTCGCAACGGGGCAGCCCGGATGGATCGCCCGAGCCCGCTGGGTCGCCCGTGTCACTTCCGGCTGCCGTCTTGCGTAAGGGGAAAACGGGGTCGCCAGAGGCGTGGCGGCACTTGCGGAGCCCATTTTCGTAAATTATCGTAAACACGTGATAACCATCACATTATCCGGGGAGATTCCGATGCTCGCGTCACGTTTTCTCGCACCGCTGTGCGCGCTCCTCGCCGGCCTCGCGCTGGCATGTACACCGCAGGTGGCCGCGGCGAAGGGCCAGTCGCCCGCGCACGTGACCGCACCGCCTGTCGTCACGGTGATCAACGGCAACCCGCTGCAGATCCACGTCGGCGACGATGCCTCGTTCCAGGTCTTCAATTCCGACGTGCCGGGCTCGGGCCAGGTCTATCCCACCGGGTCCACCGACACGGCCGACATGGGCTGGTTCGTCGATGCCGGCGGCACGCTGTACGCACCCAACTTCGCCGAGCACGGCACCACGGCCACCGGCGGCATCGGTGTCTACACACCGTTCACGCCGCTCAGCCTCAGCGGCGTGTCGGGCAGCGGCAGCGCAGCCGATCCATTCCGCGTCACCGTCACCGGCGCGCTCCCGGGCTCGGGCCTCACCGCCTCGCTGCGCGTGTCCTACGTCAACGGCGACAACTACTTCACCAAGGAATTCACGCTGGCCAACACCAGCGGGGCCACCCAGGACGTGAAGATCTTCCTCGGCGCCGACATCTACCTGGCATCCAGCGATTCGGGCGTGCCGTTCCGCGAACCCAACTCCGGAAGCCCGGGCGGCCAGGACTGCGGATCGCCCGCGACCTACACCATCCTGCTGATTCCGCAGAGCGCGCCCGATGCGTGGAGCGCGCGCCGCTACAGCACGGTGTGGAGCGAGATCGGCGCGCGCCAGCTCAGCAGCACCATGGAAGCCGGCTGCCTGGACAACGGCGCCGGCCTGCAGTGGAACCGCACGATCGCCACCGAAGGCCTCGTGACGGTGCAGGCAGCGACGTCGTTCGGCGAGATCCCCGCCATCACGCAGTTCGTCGTCAGCGCCGTCAATCCGAACCAGGGTTCGCCCGGCAGCAACGTCGACGTGACGATCAGCGGCATCGGCTTCATCGATGGCACCACGTTCGACTTCGGCGCCGGCATCACGGTGACCAACCTGGTGCTGGTGGACACCAGCACCGCCACCGCCACCCTGGTGATCGACGCCTCCGCCGTTCCCGGCCCGCGCGACGTGGTCGGCACGCAGGGGACGGGCGGCGGCGATGGCGGCGCGCTGACCTCGACCCTCGTCAACGGCTTCACCGTGCTCGGCGGCACGCCGCCCCCGGGTGGCAGCACGGTGTCGGCCCCGACCCTCGGCACCTGGAGCCTGATCGCCCTCCTGCTCGCGATGCTCGTGGTGGGCATGCGCGCGCGGCCGCACCGCAAGGGCTGATCCACCCGGCGCTGGCTTTGTGGGAGCGGCTTCAGCCGCGATGCCCCTGCATCGGCTGGATCGGGACTGAAGTCCCTCCCACACAGCCGCGGCGCCGTCCTTGTGGGAGCGGCTTCAGCCGCGATGCCCCTGCATCGGCTCGATCGGGACTGAAGTCCCTCCCACGACAGGCGCGGCGCGTGGGACCCAACGGCTACGCGCGCGAGCAGGAATCCTCGACGTGATCCGCGACGCGCTGACGGCGCGCGCGGCGCGGCCGGCACGCCGGTTGTGCGCCTGCCGTGCGGTCGCGGAGTGCATCAGAAGTACACGCGGACTCCCGCGCTGACGCTGCGCCCCGGCAGCGCCACGACGTCCTTGAGGAACGAGGTGTGGACGTGGGCGGTCTGGTTCGCGAGGTTGTTGCCATCCAGGAACAGTTCCCAGCCGGCGGCGAGGGTGTCGAAGTGGCGCGCGAGGTGCGCATCGACCAGCGTGTAGCCCGGCGTCGGCGTCTCCTCGACCGCCACATCGTCCTGCCGCGCGTAACGCGTCGCGCCGAGCGAGGCGCGCCAGCCGCCTGACTCCCAGCGCAGCTGCGCTCCCAGGCGTGATGGCGCGATGCGCGGCAAGTTGCCGCCGTCGATCAGCGTCGCGCGCACGCGGTCGGCAAAGGCGCGCAGGTCCCAGGCGTCGGACAGGTGCACGATCAGTTCCGCTTCGAAGCCGCGGAACGTGGCTCCCGCCTGCGTCCACTGGCGAATGGGCAGGTAGTCGCCTTCCTCGTCCCAGAACCAGCGCTCGCCAGTGTCGGCAAGATAAATGAAATCCTGGAAGCGGTTGCGGTAGGCGGCGATGACGGCGTGGAAGCGCTCCGCGTCGAAATGCAGGCCGAGCTCCACCTGGTTCGCCGATTCCTTGCCCAGGGACGAATCGCCGATCTCATAGGCAAGCGTCGCAATATGCGGCCCGTTCGCGAACAGCTCCTCCTCGGCCGGTGCCCGCTCGGCACGATCGAAGCGCGCGCTCAGGCGCCATGCGTCGAACGGTTTCCATGTACCGCCGACGGACAGACTGAGCGGCTTGAAGTCGCGCTCACGGCCGTTCTCGGGCTCCCGGGAAACCGCATCGATGCGGGCGCCGAGGTCCAGCTGGAACGGACCCCAGCCGCGACGTGCTATGCCGAACAGCCCCTGCGCACGGCTGTCGGTCGGCGGCACGAAGGCCTCCTCGCCGATCGCGGCGAAGCGGCTGCTGCTGCCCTGCAGTCCCATGGCAGCGTTCCACCCGCCCTCCCGCGCCCACGACGCTTCGATCCGGCCCTCGGTCGCGTCCTTCGCGAACGTGGTTCCGGGTTCGTCGCCTTCGAATTCGACGTGGTCGTATCCGGTGTGCGCGAGGCTGAAGCGAAGACCGCTCCCCTCGCCCCACGGGTGGGTCAATCCGCCTTTCAGGTCGTAGCGGTCCTGGCGCATGCGCAGGTGCACGCCGCGCTCGCCGGACTCGATGTCACCGGGTTCGCCCGGGTTGCCGTAGGCGTCCTCGAAGCGCGCCGCGGAAAGCCCGACGAAGCCCCAGTCGCCGAGCAGCGAGCCGCCGAGGGCACCCGCGCGCGTGTCGATGAACGAGTTGGCCTGCCGCCCCGCGGGCGTGTCGTAGTCTTTCGCGTTGCGGTACACCGCATCGGCATGGAAGGCGAAGCGGTCGTTGCCGCCGTCGATGCGGGCCATGTCGGTGCTGCCGTCGTGGCTGCCGCCGAACCGGCGCGCCTCGACGCGCCCACTGACGCCGTCCATCGCGTCCTGCGGAATGCGCCCGTCGACGACATTGACGACGCCGCCGATGGCGCCGCTCCCGTACAGCAGCGTCGACGGTCCCTTGAGCACCTCGATCTGGTCGGCGAGGAAGGGTTCGACGGCAGGCGCGTGGTCCTGGCTCACGGTGGAGACGTCCTGGCTGGCCAGCCCGCCGCTGAGCACGGCGACCCGCGGACCGTCCATGCCGCGGATGACGGGGCGCCCCACCGCGGGCCCGAAGTTCGAGGACTGCACGCCGGGGAGTCCGGCCACCGTCTCGCCGAGGCTGGCCGAGCGGCTCTCGTCCAGGCGGGGGCCGGCTAGCACCTCTGCCGGCCTGGCGAGCTCGCTCGCGGGCTCCTGCAGGGGACTGGCGGTGACCTGGACCGTGCCGAGGTCCACCACGCCGTCATGCGGGTCGACCGGGCGGTGGCGAGTATCGCTCGGCGGCCGATGGGTCGGCACCGCCGGGGAGCGCGGTGCCTCCTCGACCTGCGCACCGGCCGCGAGCCACGTGCCCAACAGGATGGCCGCAAGGGGCGCACGGAAGGAAATGTTTCGCCGCATCTCGATCTCCCCGTGGGCAATATGAAATGTTATAACATCTCGAAATGCAACCGGGCCGTGCCGAAGGTCACTGGCGGGGGGCGGAGAATGAATGCGTCGCCGCCGCTCGCGCGCCTGTTTCGCGACAATGTCGCACCATCGCGCCATGTGCCTGATCGCCTTCTGCCTGCAACCCGACGCGCCGCGACCACTGGCGCTGATCGCCAACCGCGACGAGCTGCACGCGCGTCCGACGGCGCCCGCCGGTGCGGATCCGCTGCATCAGGACGTCTACGGCGGGCGCGACCTGGTGCAGGGGGGTGGCTGGCTGATGGTGTCCTCGCGGGGGCGGCTGGCCGCGGTGACCAACGTGCGCGTGCCGCCCACCGGCGCACCCTTCGCGCGCTCGCGCGGCGCGCTGGTACGCGACTGCGTGACGGGTGATGCGCGGGCGGGCGACCGGCTCGATGCGCTTGCCGGAACGGCGCACGAGTACGGGCCGTTCAACCTCGTGCTGTGGGATGGGCGTTCGATGGCATTCGCCGGCAACCATCCGCGTTTCGTGCGCCGGGACGTGGAGCCGGGGCTGCATGCGATGTCGAACGGCCCGTTCGATGCGCCGTGGCCGAAGAGCAACCACGCCACCCGCGCGCTGGCGAACTGGCTGGACCACCCGGGTTCCCGCGCGTCGCGCCTGGCGGATGTCTCACCGCTGCTTGCGGCACTGGCGGACCAGACGCCCGCTCCGGACGCGGCGCTGCCCGACACCGGCGTCGGCCTGGACCTCGAGCGTCGCCTCTCACCGCCATTCGTCCGCGACGAACGCTACGGCACGCGCTGCAGCACGGTCGTGCTGGTGCAGCGGGACGGCATCCGCTTCGTCGAACGACGTTTCGGGACACGGGCCGACGTGCTGGGGGAGAGCGACGCGTGGTTGCCGCATGCAGGCTCCATGTAGGGCGGGTTCCACCCCGCCACGCACGGCGGAGTGCTGCACTCGCAACCGCGAATCGCTGCGACGCCGCCAACCGGAGCCTTCGTCGCCACCGCATTTCGCGGTCGCGGCTGCGCCGCTCCTACGACAGCAC
>JAEZQS010000289.1 GCA_023412995.1 Pseudomonadota bacterium | reverse complement strand
GGATCCGGGGCCGCCTCCGGACGGCGTGCGGCCGCCGCTTGCCAGCGTGCGTGTCGTCGATGGAAACCCGGTGCCCGCGCGCGACGCCCTTGCCGGAGCGCTGCAACTCGACCTTGCCGGTGCCTACAACCATGCCCCCGGTTCGCGCTTCAGCGTGCTCGACTCGGTCATGCCGGGACTCGGCGCGATCCCGTTCGGCACCGTGCGCATCGAGGGCATCGACTACGACCTGCGCGGCGCGCTCGAACTCCACCGCGACGGCGCGGGCAACCGCGAAGGCCTCGTGCACGGCCTGCAGGCACCCGCTGCCGTCCGCGGCATCGCGCTGCCGCCAACCGGCGTGGCCGCGCTGCACGTGCTCGTGTTCGCCCCCTTGCCGCTGCCGATGCCGGCCGAAGTGGTCTACGCCACCATCCGCCTGCACTACCGCGACGGCGGCACCGAAGTCCTGCCGCTGCGCACGCAGCGCGAGGTGCCTGGCTGGACCCCGTTCGACCGGCCGGTGCCGGTCGGCTGGGTCCAGGGCGACCACCTGCGCCAGTCGGGACAGTTGCGCCAGCTCCTGATCAGCAATCCGCGCCTGGCCAACCCGCATCCCGGACGCCCGCTGCAGTCGCTCGACCTCGAAGCGGCAGCAGCGGACTGGAGCACGCCGGTGTTCCTCGCCATCACGATCGAACCCGTCACGGCCGCGGCTTCATCGCCGCCGCTGCCCGCACGTGACGCGGAAACACCCGGGGCGGGCAGCACCCCTCTGAGCCCGACTGCCATTACGGAAAGGAGAACGCCATGAGAACTGCCATCGTGCTGGTGCTGGTGGGTGCCACCGGACTGTGCGCATCGATGCGCCCTGCGCAGGCCTGCGGCGAAGCGATGTACCGCGTCGGCGGTGCGCTGCGCCACCACGTCTTCGTCACGCGCCACCCGGCGCGCATCCTGCTGTACGCCGGCCACGGCGCGGCCGCGGGGGACGCGCAGCCGGCCGGCGGCTTCTCGCGCGACCTGGCGCGCGCCGGCCATACGGTGGAAGTGATCGGCGATCCGCAGGCGCTGACGGCCGCCGTTGCCAGCCATGCCTACGACGTGATCATCACGCTGGCCTCGAACCTCGACGCGGTGGATGCGGCCCTCGCCAGCGCCCCCCGCGCGCCGTCGCTGATCCCGGTGTACGGGCGCGATGCCGACGGCGACGCGTTCCGCGCCCGCTATCCGCTGGCGCTGCGCGAAGACTCCGGCCTCAACCGCTTCCTGAGCGAGATCGAGGACACGATGAAGGCGCGCGGCGCCTGACCGGAAGACCCGCGGCGACACGCCGCCACGCCCCGAGGACCCGCCATGAAAGGCCATGCCCCCCTGCTTGCCACCGCCCTCGCCGTCCTGCTGCTGGCGGCTGCTCCGTGCAGCCACGCACAGGGGCCGGTACTGGCGCCAGCACCCTTGCCGTCCCCGGGCTGGCCGGACCAGGGCGAAGAGGACACCGTTGCGCTTCGCGCCATCACGATCGGCTACCAGAACAGCCTCGCCAACGGCGCCTTGCGCGACGTCGGGCCCAAGATCGACATCGGCACCGTGCGCGTGCAGGCCGTGCGCCTGGGCATCGACATCGCCCTCGGTCGCGACTGGAACCTGCATGCCGGGATTCCGTACGTGAAAGCGCGCTATCTCGGCCCCTCGCCCCACTGCCCCACCAGCGCGCCGCCGCAATGCGCGCACCTGCCCGCGCTCACCCGGCCTCACCCGGAATCGGCTTTCCTCGACGATGGCCGCTGGCACGGCAGCTGGCAGGACTTCGATTTCGTCCTCAGCCGCCATGGCGCGATCGGCGACTACCTCGTGACGCCGTCGCTGCAGCTCACCCTGCCCAGCCACGACTATCCCTGGTTCGCGCAGGCGGCCGTCGGGCGCAACCTCACCATGCTGGCCGTGGGCGCCACGCTCGGGCAGCAGGTCGAAGGCAGCAACTGGTTCTGGAGCATCGGCTACGCGCGCGTGTTCGCGGAAAAGACCCTCGGCTACAGCGTCGACCACAACCGCTACCAGGGCGAGCTGGGCTACCTCGCCACGCCGGACCTCACCCTCAGCGTGTTCGGCCAGGCCAAGCTCGGCGGCGGCATCGATTTTTCCAACGCGCGCAACCTGTTTGCCGGCATGACCAACGAGCTCTACTACCACCACGACCAGATCAACGCGTACCAGCACTTCGACGTCGGCTTTGCCGCCAACTACCAGCTTGGCGATCGCCACGTGCTGTCGGTTTCCGCCCAGCGGCTGGTGTGGGGGGAAACCACGCCCGACCTGCAGTACGCGCTCGACGTGTCGCTGACGCGCACGTTCTGACGGCGAGCGCGCACCGGCGAAGCGGGCGTCCGCCGCGTGGCGCGGAGCACGGCGGCCGGCGCGGGGGCGCTGCTATACTCCGCGGCCGACCGAAACGCCTGCACGGGGTGACCGCGCCATGCTCGATACCGTCAAGACCGACGCGCAAACGCGCATGCAGAAGAGCGTGGATGCGCTGCGCCACGAGCTGACGCGCCTGCGCACCGGGCGCGCCAGTACCGCCCTGGTGGAGCCGCTGAAGGTGTCCTACTACGGCAACGACACGCCGCTGTCGCAGGTCGCCAACGTCGCCATCGCCGACTCGCGCTCGATCACCATCACGCCCTACGAGAAGAACATGGTGGCGGCGGTGGAGAAGGCGATCCTGGCGTCCGACCTCGGCCTGACCCCGAACACCGTCGGCACCGTCATCCGCATCAACCTGCCGGCACTGACCGAGGAACGTCGCCGCGAGCTGTCCCGACACGTGGCGCACGAGGGCGAGAACGCCAAGATCGCCGTGCGCAACGTGCGCCGCGACGCGCTGCACCAGCTGAAGGAGCTGCTGAAGGACAAGGCGATCAGCGAGGACGAGGAGCGCCGCGCGCAGGACGAGGTGCAGAAGCTCACCGACCGCTTCGTCAAGGAAGTGGACGGCGTGGTCAAGGCCAAGGAAGACGAGTTGATGGCGGTGTAGCGCGCCGCGCAGCCGCCCCGCCGCAACACCCTGCACGCTCCGCGGCTGCCCCGCCCGCACCGGCCAAGACAGATGGATCCCGAGCCCGCCGCGCGCATCCCGCGTCACATTGCGATCGTCATGGACGGCAACGGCCGCTGGGCCGAACGCCGCCACCGGCCGCGCAGCTTCGGCCATCGCGAGGGGCAGAAGGCGGTGCGGGCGAGCGTGGAGTTCTGCCGCCGCCAGGGGGTCGGCTCGCTCACCCTGTTCGCCTTCTCGAGCGAGAACTGGAAGCGCCCGCGGGGGGAGGTCGGCGCGCTGATGCAGCTGTTCCTGCGCGCGCTCGAGCGCGAGGTGGACGAGCTGCATGCCAACGGCATCCGCATCCGCTTCATCGGCGACCTCGGCGCGTTCGACGGCGAACTCGGCACGCGCATGCAGGCGGCGATGGAACGCACGGCGGCCAACACCGCGCTCTGCCTCAACATCGCCGTCAACTACGGCGGCCGCTGGGACATCGCGCAGGCGGCACGTACCCTCGCCGCGGCAGCGGCAGCCGGCACGCTGGACCCCGCCACCATCGACGAGGCGGCGTTCGCCCGCGGCCTGTGCCTGGCCGACCAGCCGCCGGTGGACCTGTTCATCCGCACCGGTGGCGAGCTGCGCATCAGCAACTTCCTGCTGTGGCAGGTCGCCTATGCGGAACTGTATTTCATCGATACCCTGTGGCCGGACGTGGACGCCGCGGTGCTGGAGGCGGCGCTTGCCGACTATGCGCGCCGCGAGCGGCGCTACGGGCGGATTTCCGCGCAAGTGCGCGCGACTGGCTGAAGGACAGGCGGATGCTCAAGCAACGCACCCTCACCGCACTCGTGCTGGCGCCGATCGGCATCGCGCTGATCCTGCTGCTGCCGACCGCGGCGCTCGCGGTGGTGGTGGGCGCCATGTGCCTGCAGGCGCTGTGGGAATGGACGCGCCTGGCCGGACTCGCCTCGCACCCGCTGCGCGCCGCGATCATCGCCGCCAACGCCGTGCTGCTGGGCCTGCTGTGGATCGTGCGCGACGAGCCGCTGGCATGGCTGGTGGTGGCGGCCGGCATCGGCTGGTGGCTGCTCGCCCTGCTCTGGATGCGCGCCTTCTCGTGGGCCGCCGCGCCGACGCCCGGCAATGCGGTGATCAAGCTGGTGGCGGGCGAATTCGCCATCCTGCCGGCGTGGATGGCGATGCTGGAGCTGCACGCCGGTGACGATCGCGGCCACGCGTGGGCACTGCTCTCCCTGATGCTGGTGTGGGTGGCCGACACCGCCGCCTATTTCGCCGGCAAGCGCTACGGCACGCGCAAGCTCGCCCCGCGCATCAGTCCCAACAAGACGACCGCGGGCGCGTGGGGCGCCTTGGCCGGCGCGGCCGCGCTGGCCCTCGTCGCCGGGCTGCTGCTGGGGGAGCGCGGGCTGGCGCTGGCGGCGCTGGTCGGCCTCGCCCTGCTGGTGGTGGGCGCCTCGATTGCCGGGGACCTGTTCGAAAGCCTGCTCAAGCGCCAGGCGGGAGTGAAGGATTCCGGCACCCTGTTCCCGGGTCACGGCGGCCTGCTCGACCGCTTCGACAGCCTGTTCGCGGCCATCCCGGTGTTTGCCGCCGGCAAGGCCCTGCTCGACCTCGCCTTCGGGCCATGACGAGCCGGTCCTGCGGCGCGTGCGCCAGCCTTCCATGGCCATGAGGCGCCTGGCCGTCCTTGGCGCGACCGGATCGATCGGCGCCAGCACCCTCGACGTCGTCGCGCGCCATCCGGACCGCTTCCGTGTGGGCGCGCTCGCCGCCCATCGCAGCGTGGCGGCGCTGGTGGCCCTGTGCGAGCGGTTCCGCCCCGAGCTGGCCGTGGTGGCAGACCCCGCCTGCGAGGCGGAACTGCGCGCTGGGCTGGCCGCGGCGGGCGTTGCCTGCCGCATTGGCGCCGGCCCGCAGGCCGTGCTGGAAG
>JAEZQS010000269.1 GCA_023412995.1 Pseudomonadota bacterium | reverse complement strand
GGCTCAAGCCGGTTCCCCGCCCGCTGCCTTCTGCTCGTCGAAAAAGCGCTGGATGTCCAGGCACATCGGCCAGGTGCCCTCGCGCGCGATCGCCGACACCATGTACCACGGTGCCTTCCACTTGAGGCGCTTCACGATCGCGCGCGCGGCGGCGTCGCGATCCGCCGGGGCCAGCAGGTCCATCTTGTTGAGCACCAGCCAGCGCGGCCGCTCCAGCAGGGCGGGATCGTGCCCTGCCAGCTCGCGCTCGATCGCGCGCACTTCCGCCACCGGATCGGTGCTGCCGTCCTGCGGCGCCATGTCCACCACGTGCAGCAGCAGCCGCGTGCGCGCGACGTGGCGCAGGAACTGGATGCCGAGTCCGGCACCCTCGGCGGCACCTTCGATCAGGCCGGGGATGTCGGCAATGACGAAGCTGCGGTCGGTCTCGATGCGCACCACGCCCAGATGCGGCTGCAGCGTGGTGAAGGGGTAGTCGGCCACCTTCGGCGTGGCCGCCGAGACGGCGCGCACGAGGGTGGACTTGCCGGCGTTGGGGAAGCCGAGCAGCCCGACGTCGGCCAGCACGCGCAGTTCCAGCCGGAGCTCGCGCTCGTCCCCTTCGCTGCCCGGTGTCGCGCGGCGCGGCGCGCGGTTGACCGAACTCTTGAAGTGGATGTTGCCGAGCCCGCCCTGCCCGCCCTGCGCCACCAGCAGGCGCTGGCCATTCGCGGCCAGGTCGCCGATCTGCTCTTCGGTGGCGGTATTGAAGACCACCGTGCCGACGGGTACGCGCACGACGGTGTCCTCGCCGCCCTTGCCCGCCATCTGGCGGCCGCGCCCGTTCTCGCCGCGCTGCGCGCGAAACACGCGCTGGTGGCGGAAATCGACCAGCGTGTTGATGCCCTCGTCGGCCACCAGCCAGACGCTGCCCCCGCCACCGCCATCGCCGCCGTCCGGACCGCCGAGCGGGATGAACTTCTCGCGCCGGAAGCTCACCGCGCCGTTGCCGCCGTTGCCGGCGTACACGTGGATCAGGGCTTCGTCGACGAATTTCATAGGGCGGGGAGTGGGGAATGGGGAATTGTTCAAGCAACAGCGGGCGCGCGCGATTGTGCGGGTTCCCCGGCAGAATCACCATTCGCCCCCAAACAAAAGCCCCGCGCGAGGCGGGGCTTTGCTGGACCGGATGGAGCGGCCCGGGAGGGCGGCCAGGCGGGCGTACCCGCTTCAGCCATTCCCCATTCCCTATTCTCCATTCCCGGCTTTCACCACGCTGACCGTCTTGCGCTGCTCGGGACCCTTGGCCTTGAACTCGACCTTGCCGTCGATGATGGCGAACAGCGTGTGGTCACGGCCGAGGCCGACGCCGGTGCCCGGATGAAAGCGGGTGCCGCGCTGGCGCACGATGATGTTGCCGGCGTTGACCGCCTGGCCGCCATACACCTTCACGCCGAGGTACTTCGGATTGGAATCGCGGCCGTTGCGGGTGGAGCCGCCTGCCTTCTTGTGTGCCATGGGACTACTCCTTGCTGCCCGCGCCGGTGATGCCGACGATCTCGATTTCGGTGTAATGCTGCCGGTGGCCCATTTCCTTGCGGTGGTGCTTGCGGCGGCGGAACTTGACGATGCGGATCTTGTCCGCGCGTCCGTGGCCACGGACCTTGGCGGTGACCAGCGCGCCGGCGACCAGCGGCGCGCCGACGGTGACGCCTTCGCCCTCGCCGACCATCAGGACCTGGTCCAGCTTCACCTCGTCACCGATGTCGGCGACGAGCTTCTCCACGCGCAGGACTTCGCCCTGCGCCACGCGGTACTGGCGACCGCCGGTGACTATGACTGCGTACATGGCATGCCTCTGTAGTTATTCTGGAATCGCCACCCGGCCTGCCCGGCCGGAATAGGACCGCGCATTCTAGCGGCAGCCGTGGGCGCGGGCAAGCGCCACCCCCGCAAAGCCGCCTCGGCGGCCGGCGCAATGGGCCCCGGAACGGCCGGGCCGCGCCTTCGCCACAGCGGGTCCGCTGTCGCACCGGCTGCGACAGGGCGGTTGTTATAGTAGCCGTTTCCCCCCATTTCCCGCGCATGGCAAGCATCCGGATCCGCGGCGCGCGCACGCACAACCTCAAGAACATCGACCTCGATCTGCCGCGCGACAAGCTGATCGTGATCACTGGCCTGTCGGGCTCGGGCAAGTCCTCGCTCGCCTTCGACACCATCTATGCAGAGGGCCAGCGCCGCTATGTCGAATCGCTGTCGGCCTACGCGCGCCAGTTCCTCAGCGTGATGGAGAAGCCCGACGTCGATGCGATCGAGGGCCTGTCGCCCGCGATCGCGATCGAGCAGAAGGCGACTTCCCACAACCCGCGCTCGACCGTCGGCACCATCACCGAGGTGTACGACTACCTGCGCCTGCTGTTCGCGCGGGTAGGCACGCCGCGCTGTCCCGAGCACGGCACGCCGCTGCAGGCGCAGACGGTCAGCCAGATGGTCGATGCCACTCTCGCGCTCGACCCCGCGCGCCGCTACATGCTGGTCGCGCCGGTGGTGCGCGAGCGCAAGGGCGAGCACGTGCAGGTGTTCGAGCAGCTGCGGGCGCAGGGCTTCGTGCGGGCACGCATCGACGGCGCGGTGCACGAACTCGATGCGGTGCCGCCGCTGGCGCTGCGCCAGAAACACACCATCGAGGTGGTGATCGACCGCTTCCGGCCACGGCCGGACATCAAGCAGCGGTTGGCCGAGTCGTTCGAGACGGCGCTGCGCCTCGGCGAAGGCATCGCCATCGTGGTGGACCTCGACGAGGCCGGCAGCGCAGAAATCCTCTTTTCCTCGCGCTTCTCGTGTTCCGTGTGCGACTACTCGCTGCCCGAGCTCGAGCCGCGCCTGTTCTCGTTCAATTCCCCGATCGGCGCCTGTCCCGGCTGCGACGGGCTGGGCGTGACGCAGTTCTTCGACCCCGCCCGCGTGGTGGTGCATCCGCAGCTCAGCCTCGCCGCGGGCGCGGTGCGTGGTTGGGACCGGCGTAACCAGTACTACTTCCAGCTGATCCTCTCGCTCGCCAGGCATTACGGCTTCGACGTCGACACGCCTTGGGACGAACTGCCCGCGCAGACGCGCGAGCGCGTGCTGTACGGCTCGGGCACGGAACTCGTCAGCATCCGCTACCTGACCGGCGCGTCGGGCGCGGTGACGCGCCGGCACCGCTTCGAGGGGATCATTCCCAACCTCGAACGGCGCTACAAGGAAACCGAGTCGCCGGCCGTGCGCGAAGAGCTGGCACGCTTCATCAGCGACCGCGACTGCCCCGAGTGCCATGGCCAGCGCCTCAACCGCAGCGCGCGCAACGTGTTCGTGGGCGACTCCAACCTGCCGCGCCTGACGGCGTTGCCGATCGACCAGGCGCTGGCGTTCTTCAGCACGCTCACATTGCCCGGCTGGCGCGGCGAGATTGCCGCCAAGATCGTCAAGGAGATCCGCGAGCGCCTGCACTTCCTGGTCGACGTCGGGCTCGACTACCTCACGCTGGACCGCCAGGCCGATTCGCTCTCCGGCGGCGAGGCGCAGCGCATCCGGCTGGCCTCGCAGATCGGCGCCGGCCTGGTCGGCGGGATGTACGTGCTGGACGAGCCCTCCATCGGGCTGCACCAGCGTGACAACGAGCGCCTGCTCGGCACGCTGCGGCGCCTGCGCGACCTCGGCAACACGGTGATCGTGGTGGAGCACGACGAGGACGCGATCCGCCTCGCCGACCACGTGGTGGACATCGGCCCCGGCGCCGGCGTGCACGGCGGCGAAGTGGTGGCCGAAGGCGGCATCGAGGCGGTACTCGGGTCGGCGCGCTCGCTGACGGGCCAGTACCTCTCCGGCAAGCGCCGCATCGAGGTGCCGGCGCAGCGGCGCACGCCCGATCCGGAACGCATGCTGCGGCTGTCCGGTGCCAGCGGCAACAACCTCAAGGACGTCGACCTGGAAATCCCGGCCGGCCTGTTCACCTGCATCACCGGCGTGTCCGGCTCGGGCAAGTCCACCCTCATCAACGACACGCTGCATCGCCAGGCCGCGGCCGAACTCAACGGCGCCGGGACGAAGCCGGCGCCGTTCCGCGAAGTCCAGGGCATGGATCTGTTCGACAAGGTGGTGGACATCGACCAGTCGCCGATCGGGCGCACGCCGCGCTCCAACCCGGCCACCTACACCGGCCTGTTCACGCCGCTGCGCGAGCTGTTCTCGCAGGTGCCGGAGGCGCGCGCGCGCGGCTACGGCCCCGGGCGCTTCAGCTTCAACGTCAAGGGCGGGCGCTGCGAGGCCTGCGAGGGCGATGGCCTGATCAAGGTGGAAATGCACTTCCTGCCGGACGTGTACGTCCCCTGCGACGTCTGCCACGGCACGCGCTACAACCGCGAGACGCTCGAGGTCACCTACAAGGGCCACACCATCGCCGACGTGCTCGCGATGACGGTGGAGGACGCATTCACGCTGTTCCAGCCGGTGCCGGCGCTGGCGCGAAAGCTGGAGACGCTGATGCACGTGGGCCTGTCCTACATCAAGCTCGGCCAGAGCGCGACCACGCTGTCGGGCGGCGAAGCGCAGCGCGTGAAGCTTTCGCGCGAGCTGTCGCGGCGAGACACCGGCCGCACCCTCTACATCCTCGACGAGCCGACCACCGGGCTCCATTTCCACGACATCGAGCAGCTGCTCGCGGTGCTGCACCGCCTCGCCAGCGACGGCAACACGGTGGTGGTGATCGAGCACAACCTCGATGTCATCAAGACGGCCGACTGGGTGGTCGACCTCGGCCCGGAAGGTGGCGAGCGCGGCGGTTCGATCATCGCAACCGGCACCCCCGAGGACATTGCGAGGGCGCCCGGTTCCCACACCGGCGCGTTCCTCGCCCGCACCCTGGCGCCAACGCCCCGGACGCGCAGCCGCAACCGGAAGGAAGCCGCATGAAGACCCCCGCAGGCAAACCGGGAGCGCAGCGCCGGCGCCAGCCCGGCACCGCCCCTCGCACGAAGAAGCCGGCCGCCGCGCCTGCCAGGACGTCCGCAACCGACGAGGCAACGCAGGCCGCTGCGGACCCACCGCGCGCGGCCACCCCGATGGCCCAGGTGCCGATGCAGGTGCGCTGGGGCGACCTCGATGCCTTCAACCACGTCAACAACGCCACCTTCCTGGTGTATGCGCAGGAAGCGCGCCTGGCCTGGCTGGCCGGCGTGGAAGGCACCTGGTTCGACGAAACCATGATGCCGGTGGTGGCCGCTGCGCACATGAACTACCGGCGGCAGCTGGCATGGCCCGCGGCGATCGTGGTGGAACTGGCGGCCACGCGGGTGGGCAGCTCGTCCGTCACCATCGCCCATCGCGTGCTCGCCGCCGGCGACGAGACCTGCCTCTACGCCGATGGCGACGTGGTGATGGTCTGGGTCGATCCGGAGCGCGGCACACCGGTCCCGCTTCCGGACGCGATCCGCCGCGCCGTCACGCCGGACTCGGGCACCCAGGCCTGACCCAACGAAGCCGCCGGGAACGCACAACGGAAAGTCGAAACACCGGGAATGCAGCAATGAGGTGAAAGGCCGATCTGCATTGCCTGGCAAAGGGCGGATCCGGTTTCACCTGGTGCGTGGTCGCCGGTGCAGCGGATGTGGCTTGCGCTGCGCCTTCGCGATCCTTCGTGGTGCGACGCCCCGGGTTTCAGTCCGCAGCGGGTGCAGCGATCACGTCGAACCAGGTTTCCACGCGTTCGCCGTCGGCGAGCAGGAACATGACCTCGATCCGCTCGCCCTCCGCAGTGCCATGGCGCGGCTGCATCAGCATCAGGTGCTTGCCGCCGGGTTTCAGCTGCACGGTCTGCCCCGGCGCGATGACGAGCCGGTGCAGTTCCTTCATGCGTGATACGCCCTCCTCGATCACAGTCTCGTGCAGCGACGCCATGCGGAATGCATCGCTCTGCACGGTCAGGATCGTCAGCGGCTGGTCGCCGCTGTTGGCGAGGGTGGCGTAGCCGGCCAGCATCGTCGCGCCCGGCGGGGGAACACGGATCCACGCGTCGGTGACGTCGAGGTTGCCAGCGGCGGACGCGGAACCGGCCGCGCCGAGCAGCACGGCACAGGCCACGGCGAATCGGCGTGTCATCGGATGCATGGCAGGCTCCCTTGGGGCCGTTATGATAACCGACCGTGCCGCGGACACCGGAGGCCCCATGCAACGCACTTCCTTCCTGCTGCTGGCCGCTGCCCTCGCCACGCCCGCGGCGGGCGCTGCGGGCGCCGATCCGCATTCCGCCCTGACGATCTACCGGAGCGATGGCGACGTGCTGTTTTCCAGCGGCACGGCGCCGGTCGACGACGGCCATGCCGTGGCGCACGAACGCCGCACCTTCACGCTGCAGGGCGGACGGCAGTCCCTGCGCATCGACGGCCTGCCGGCGATGCTCGACAGCGAAGCCGTGGCGATCTATTTCGGCGATGCAGCGCGCGTGCTGGCGCAGCGGGTGGCGTCCCCCGGCGACGTTGGCGCCCTCGCGGCGCATCGCCGCGAAGCGGTCCAGGTGATGGCCGCCGACGGCGCGCTGCTGGCCGAAGGCACGTTGCTGGTGGCCGAAGGCGATCTGCTCGGGGTGCAGGATGCCGACGGCCGCGTCGCCTACGTGCGCAACTTCGCGCGGGTGGTTTTCCCGCGCGGAGCCGGCCTGCCCGGCAGCACGCTGGAAGTGGTCGTGGAAGGAAAACCCGGCACGGCCGAGGCGAGGCTCACCTATCCGACCAGTGGCCTTGGCTGGCGCGCCGCCTATGCCGCGCAGATCGCGGAGGGCGCGGACTGCCGCATGAACCTGACGGCGCTCGCCAGCATCGCCAACCGCAGCGGCCGCGCCTGGTCCGCAGCCGAACTGAAGCTGGTCGCCGGCGCGCCCAACCTCGCGCGCAGCGACTACGCACCGCGCACGATGATGGCGAAGTCGATGGATGCGGCAGCCGCGCCGGAAGCGATGCCGGAACAGTCCGCGCTGGGCGACTACCGCAGCTACGCCATCGACGGTACGCTGGACCTGCCCGACGGCAGCGTCACCCAGGTGCCGCTGTATCCGGACGAGGCGCTTGCGTGCACGCGCCGCTGGCTTTTCGAGAATGGCGGCACCTGGTTCCCGCCACGGCCGATGCTGTCGCGCGGCGCCGACCGGGCCGGCGGCCCGGTGACGAGCGAACTGCTGTTCAAGGCGGCGCAGAACCTCCCCGCCGGCAACCTGCGGGTGCTCGTGCGCGACGGCGACGGCCGGATGGAACTGCTGGGGGAGAACCACTTGGGCGACACACCCAAGGGCAGCGACGTGCGGGTGCAACTGGGAACCGCATTCGACCTGCGCGGCGAGCGCGAACGCACCGGGTTCCAGCTCGACCAGGCGGCGCGTACGCTGGACGAGTCCTACCGGGTCACCCTGACCAACAGCGGCGGCACGGCACGCATGGTGACGGTGCGCGAGCATCCCGACCGCTGGCGCAACTGGACGCTGCAGTCGTCCAGCCGCAAGCCCGTACGCACCAGCACCGATACGGTCGATTTCGAGGTGCCGGTGCCTGCCGGCGGCAGCGCAACGTTCGAATACGCGATCCGCTATCGCTGGACCGCTGAAACAGCCCCCGCCGGCTGACCCGCGCGGCGCTGCCGCCCTCCCCTGCCAGACCACGGCCTGCCATGCTCGAAACCATCCGGCACGATCATCTCCTGGAGCTGCGCCTGGCGCGGCCTCCCGTCAACGCGCTCGATCCCGCGCTGGTGCGGACGCTGCGCGAGGCAGTCGAAGCGGCCCCTGCACACGGTGCCCGCGCGCTGCTGCTGTCCGGACAGCCGGGCATGTTTTCCGCCGGCCTCGACGTGCCGGGGCTGCTGCCGCTCGGACGCGAGGCATTCCACGCGTTCTGGATCGATTTCTTCGCGCTTTGTGCCGCGTTGGCGCGCTCGCCGGTTCCGGTTGCGGCGGCCATCACCGGCCACAGTCCGGCGGGCGGCGCGGTGCTGGCGATCCTGTGCGACTGGCGCGTGATGGCACGCAGTCCCGATGCGGACAAGCCGTTCCGCATCGGCCTCAATGAGGTGCAGGTCGGCCTGACGGTGCCGGACTGCATCCAGGCCGCCATGCGCCGCCTGCTGGGTCCGGCGGCAGCGGAACGCCTGCTCGTATCCGGTGCGATGGTGACGTCGGCGGACGCGCTGCAACTCGGGCTGGTCGACGAACTGGCCGACATCGCCGACGTGGTGCCGCGGGCAGCGGAGCGCCTGCGGGGCCTGCTGGCGCTCCCGCGCCACGCGATGCTGGAAACCCGCCGGCTGGCGCGCGCGGACCTCGCACAGGTCTTCGCCGACCCGGCGGCATTCCCCATCGATGCGTTCGTCGATGCCTGGTTCGCCCCGGAAACGCAGGCGGTCCTGCAGGCACTGGTGGAACGGCTGAAATCGAAGGGGAAGCCGGAAAAAGCCTAGTCCGGGCCGCGTCGGTCAGCCGCCGTCCTGCGCACCGGTTGCCACCGGACGCGCGGGATCGCCGATCCAGCCGCTCCACGATGGCGCGAAGACGCGCGAGCCGGTGAGGCCGGCGTGTTCCATCGCGAGCAGGTTGTGGCAGGCGGTCACGCCCGAACCGCACATCTGCGCCACGGCGGATGCGGGGCGGCCGCCGAGGAGCGCGTCGAATTCACGGCGCAGTTGCGCGGGTGGCTTGAACCGGCCGCTGGCATCGAGGTTGTCGGAAAACGGGCGGTTCACGGCGCCCGGGACGTGGCCACCGATACGGTCGATGGGCTCGACGTCGCCGCGGTAGCGCGGCGCGGCGCGCGCGTCGAGCAGCAGCACGTCGCCGGCGGCGAGGCGCCGGGCCAGTTCGCCATAGCCCACCACCTGGTCGCGCTGGAGCGTGACCTGCACGGCACGCGGCTCGTGCTGGACGGGCCCGCGTTCCAGCGGCAGGCCCGCGCCCTTCCACGCGGCGAGCCCGCCATCGAGCACGCCGACATCGGCGAGGCCTGCCAGGCGCAGCAGCCACCACAGCCGCGCCGCGGCGAGGGCGCCGCCCGCATCGTCGTAGGCCACCACCGCCAGGCCCGGGTGCCAGCCAAGGCGTGACAGCAGCGCCGACAGGCGCTCGTCGCCCGGCAGGGGGTGGCGACCCTCGCCGGCACGCGACAGGTCGGACAGGTCGCGGTCGAGGTGCGCGTAGGCGGCGCCCGGAATGTGGCCGGCCAGCCAGTCCCGCTCGCCCTTGCCGGGATCGGCAAGGTCGAACCGGCAATCGACCACGCGCACGTTGCCCGCCTCGATGCGGTCGGCCAGTTCGCGCACGGGAACGAGTGGCTGAAGGCTCATGGCGCGTGCTCCAGGCGATCGAGCAGGTTCTTCAGGATGGCGGCGGTGGCGCCCCAGATGCGGCGCCCCTCCCACTGGAAGGCGAAGATGTCGCGTTCGCGGCCGCGCCAGAGGACATGCTCGCGCCGCAGGCTGGCCGGATCAAGCAGGAAGCCGAGCGGCACCTCGAACACTTCCTCCACTTCCTCCTCCTGCAGCGATACAGGGTAGTCGCCGCGGACGAATCCGGTGACCGGCGTCACGCAATAGCCGGAAACGGTAGCCAGGCAATCGAGGAACCCGAACGGCTCGACCCATTGCGCGCCGATGCCCGTCTCCTCAGCCGTCTCGCGCAGGGCTGCCGCGACCACGCCCGCATCCCCGGGCTCTATGGCGCCGCCGGGGAAGCTGACCTGGCCGGCATGCGTGCGCAGGTTGGCATTGCGCCGCGTGAACAGCACCGAGAGATCGGCCTCGCGGCGCACGATCGGCACCAGCACCGCGGCTTGCCGGGGCTGCAGTCCGGGGGCGATCGCGTTGGCGAGTTCGCCCGCGTTCCAGGCCGGTGCGGACGGCGGATCGTCGAGCCTGCGCACCGCATGCAGCAGGCGCGCCGGATCGAACACCGGCGCCCTCACGGGCGCGCTGCCGCGCGTGCCGGCAGCACCTCGTCCATGATCCGCCGGCGCTCGGCATCGTCGATGGCGAGCCAGCACGCGATCTCCTCGCCCGTGCGCAGGCAGCCTTCGCACAGGCCGTCCGCGCCGAGGTGGCAGATGCCCACGCACGGACTCATGACCGGCAGCGGCAGCGGGGCGCAGCGGCTCACCGCGGCCACCACAAGCGAACGCCGCGACAGGCGCGGCGTTCGGTGTCTTCGACGGGGCGCGAACCGGTCACTTCACGTCGATGATCTTGATCTCCCAGATGAACACCTGGTTGCCGGAGGCCTGTTCCGGCGGCAGGTAGACCATCCAGTGGTCGCCGCCCTTCATGCGCTGGATCACTTCCGGCAGCAGGCGCGTGCCGAAGATGCCGGGCATGTCCGACACCTTGGCCTTGACCGGCTCGCCGACGAAGGAGCTGCGGATCTCGCGGCCGTTGGTCAGCGACACGCGCACGTGGAACGTCACCTCGCTGGTGGCCGTGATCTGGCGCCCGTTGCCTTCCTCGATCACGCGGTACTGCACGCCATTGGGCAGCACCACGATGCCCTTCTTGCCGCGATTGGACGCCAGGAACGCATCCGCTTCGCGCTTGTTGTCGCCGAGCATCTTGTCGGCTTCGGCCTTCATCTTCTGGTCGAGCTTGGCGAGGGCGTCGCGCATGGCCGCTTCCGGCACCGCCGGCTGGCGCTTGGCGAACGCGTCCTGCACCGCGCGGGTGACGGTGGCGATGTCCACGTCCATCTTGCGGTCGGCAAGGCCGGAGCCGATCTGGTAGCCGATGGCATAGGAAACCTTGCCCTTTTCAGACGTCGTGTCCTGGGCGAACGCGGACGCGGTGACGAACAGCGCCGCGAGGGCGAGTGACCAACCGAACTTCATGCCTGGTGCCTCCGGGTGAATGCCAAGGAATCGCGGCCGGCAAGATGCGGGCCGGGGACGCGGTGGCAGGTGCCGCTCAGTCGCGGCAACCCGCCGCAATGCGGGGAGCAACGCACGCGGTACGCCATGGGAGCGTGCCACGCAGGGGAACGCGGCGTGCCGCGACCCGGTGCCTCGCTACCCCTGGGGGCGGCGCGGCATCCTGCTAGTGTACCCGAGGTGCGCCCCGGCTCCACATCGATCCCGCTTGGGATCGCGCCGGCGCGGGAAAGTTCAGTGCCGTGCGGCGGAATCCGTCCGGCGGGACGGCAGGGCCCGCGAACGCGGCCCGGCGGGCTCGTCAGTCATGTCCGCCGCGGTACTTCTTCTCGCCGGCCGTCACCCGCAGGTCGAGCCGGTTTTCCGGCGGCGCGAGCGGACAGGTGGCATAGGGCGTGAAGGCGCAGGGCGGGTTGTAGGCCTTGTTGAAGTCGATCACCAGCTTGCCGTCCTTCGCCTTGTCGGCATAGAGGAAGCGCGCCGCGCCATAGCTTTCCTTGCCGCTGGTGCGGTCGGCGAAAATGAACCAGACCTGGTCCGCTCCTTCTTCCTCGAGTACCGGCAGCAGTTCGTAGCGCTTGCCATCGCGTTCGAACACGGCCTTGCCGGGAACCGGCATGCGATCGACGGTGCCGAGCACGGTGGGGATGTCGAGCGTGTGCGGCGGCGTGAACGGCACCCATGTCGCCTGCACGCGCCAGGTGGGATCGATCGGGAAATAGTCGATGCCGACGAAGTGCGTGCGCGTGGCTGCCTGCGGATCCTTCACCCGCAATCCCTTGCGGCCGCTGCGGTCGATCAGGTAGAAGCTCGCGCTGCCGAAGGCGACTGTGGTCGGCTTTTCGTGCGAATCGTCGAGCAGCTCCGCCGACGCGCGCTGGGCGCCGTCGATGGTGGCGCCGGACCTGGGATCCAGCGCGATGCGTGCCTTGCCGTCCGCCAGCGTCACCACGCCGAGGCGTGCGGGGCCTTTCGCCAGCACGATGTCGTTGCCCTCGTCCGCGCCGATGCGGTTGCGCCCTTCCTTCAGCCAGTGCAGGCCGACCAGGCTCAACCAGCCATCCGGCGCCTGCAGCCGGGTGACGCGCCGCGTGCGCCAGTCCTCGATCTCGCGCGTGTAGCTGGCGGGCGCTTCGGCGACGACGTCGGCGGAGGTCACCTGCACCCCGGCGAAGCTGGCGGCAAGCAGGGCAAGAGTCGTGAGCATCGGCGGGATTCCTGTGGTGACGTGGAAGGAAACGCGACGGTCCGCGCGGGGCCGTCGCAGGGCAATCGGCGAAACCGCCGGCAGCGCACGACCGGCGTCACCGGCCGCGCAGGAACAGGCGATCGAGCTCGGGAATGGCCAGCTGCACCCAGGTGGGGCGGCCATGATTGCACTGGCCCGAGCGTTCGGTGGCTTCCATTTCGCGCAGCAGCGCATTCATCTCGGCCAGTTCGAGCCGGCGGTTGGCGCGCACCGAGCCGTGGCAGGCCAGCGTGCCGAGCAGCTCGTTGACGTGCTCCTCCATGCGGCGCGTCGTGCCATGGGCTCCAAGGTCGGCCAGGAGGTCGCGCAGCAGGGCGGCGACGTCGGCGCCGGCCAGCAGGACCGGGACGCGCCGCACCGACACGGCCTGCGGACCGCTGCGGACGACCTCGAGTCCCAGCGCAGCCAGCGCTTCGGCGTGTTCCTCGGCCAGCGCCGCCTCGCGTTCGCTCATCGCGATGGCCAGGGGTACCAGCAGCAGTTGCGAGCGGATGCCCTCGCCGTCGCGCGCGGCCTTCAGCTTTTCGTAGGTGATGCGTTCGTGGGCGGCGTGCATGTCCACCAGCACCAGCCCATGCGCGTTCTCGGCCAGCACGTAGATGCCGTGCAGCTGCGCCAGCGCGAAGCCGAGCGGCGGCAAACCCGCCGATGCGTCGTTGGCGGCGGCCGCGCCGTCCACCGCGGGCGCGGCGGCACGCACCTCGCCGAACAGCGCGGCATACCCGGCCAGCGGTTCGCCCACCAGCAGGCCGAGCCGTTCCTGCCGCAGCGGCGCGTGGGCCTGGGCCGGCAGTGCGCCGCCGGCGGATTCGAC
>JAEZQS010000238.1 GCA_023412995.1 Pseudomonadota bacterium | reverse complement strand
GGCGCCGCCTCCCGAGGGCGGCGCCCGACCCGATCCTCAGGTTCCCGTGCCGAGCCCGAGCTCGCGCGCGAGGAAGGTGTAGGTCATCGCCTGCATGAAGGCGGACTGGCGGTTGTCCGCCGCACCGCCATGGCCGCCTTCCGTGTTCTCGTAGAACCAGGCCTGCGGGTAGCCCATCTCGCGCATGCGTGCCGCCATCTTGCGTGCCTGCACGGGGCCGACGCGATCATCGCTGGTGGCGGTGTAGAACAGCACCGGCGGGTAGTCACGTCCGCGCTCGACATTGTGGTAGGGCGAGAAGGTGCGGATGAAGGCCCACTCCTCGGGCTTGTCGGGGTCGCCGTACTCGGCGATCCACGAGGCCCCGGCGGAGAGGTGCGTGTAACGCTTCATGTCGAGCAGCGGCACCTGGCACACGATGGCGCCGAACAGTTCCGGGTAGTGCGTCAGCATGTTGCCCACCAGTAGGCCGCCATTGCTGCCGCCGGTTGCGCCGAGCCGCTCGCGCGACGTGACGCCGCGCCGGACCAGGTCCTGTGCCACCGCGGCGAAATCCTCGTAGGCGCGCGGGCGGTTGGCCTTCAGTGCGGCCTGGTGCCAGCGCGGCCCGTACTCGCCGCCGCCGCGGATGTTGGCGACGACGAACACGCCGCCCCGTTCCAGCCAGGCGCGGCCGATGGTGCCGCTGTAGCTCGGCAGGCGCGCGACCTCGAAGCCTCCGTAGCCGTTGAGCACGGTCGGATGGCTGCCATCGAGCACCAGGTCCTTTGGCGCGATCTGGAAATACGGCACGCGCGTGCCGTCCTTCGACCGCACGAAGTGCTGCGTGACCGCGTAGGGCGAGGCATCGAAGAAGGCCGGCGTCTGCTTGATCGGCGCCGGCGCGGCGCCGCCGATCTCGCCGTACTCGAGCGTCGTCGGCGTCAGGAAGCCGGTGACGGTCATGAACCAGGCGTCGCTCTCGTCCGGATCGATGCCCTCGGCTTCCACCTGCGACAGCGCCGGCGCGCCGGCCAGCGGCGTGCGTGCCCAGTCGCCGCTGGCCGCGGGCGTGAGCACTTCCAGCCGGCTGGAGACGTCGTCCAGCAGGGTGAGGATCAGGTGGTGGCGCGTCCAGGTGTAGCCGGCAAGCGAGGTGGTCTCGCCCGGCGTGAAGAGCGCGACGAGCTCGCGCTTGCCGGCCATGTAGTCGTCGAACGGCGCGGCGAGCAGGGAGCCACCGGGATAGCTGCGGCCGCCGACGCGCCATTCGCTGCGCGGCGCGACCAGCAGCCATTCGCGGTGCACGTCCACCACCGCATCGAGCGGCACGTCGATCTTCACGCGCCCGTCGCCGCGACGCAGGAAGGTTTCGCTGGTGAAGAAGTCGATCGTGCGCACGAGGAAGTCGCGCTCGAAACCGGGGGTGAGATCGCGCCGGCCGCTCGCCGCCAGGTCGTCGGCGGCGACGGCGAACACCTCGCGCGCATCGGCCAGCGGCGTGCCGCGCGACCACACGCGCACGGTGCGCGGGTAGCTCGAGGTGGTCATCGAGCCGGGCCCGAAATCGGTGCCGACGTAGAGATGGTCGGCGTCGATCCACGCCACCTCGCTTTTGGCCACCGGCAGTTCGAAACCGCCGGCGACGAACGCCTTGTCGGAGAGATCGAACTCGCGCACGACGTGGGCATCGCCGCCGCCGGGCGAGAGCGCCACGAGGCAGCGCCGCTCGACGGGTTTGAGGCACTGCGCGCCGTGCCAGACCCAGCGCGTGCCGTCGGACGCCGACAACGCATCGAGGTCGATCACGGTTTCCCAGGCCGGCTCGGCCTTGCGGTATTCGGCCAGCGTCGTCCGGCGCCATATGCCGAGTGGATGGGCCTGGTCCTTCCAGAAGTTGTAGTAGAGCTCGCCGATCTTCTCCACCGTGGGGATGCGCGCGTCGGAATCGAGCACCTCGAGGATGCGCGTGCGCATCGCCTCGAACGCGGGCGTGCCAGTGTAGGCCTGCGCGGTCTCGGCATTGCGCGCCTCGACCCACGCCAGCGGCTTCTCGCCGTGGATGTCCTCGAGCCAGAGGTAGGGATCGTCTGCAGTCATGGCGGCCTCGGCGTCAGCGGGAGCGGCGGGCTGCGGCATGTCATGCGCGCAGCCGGCTACGCCGGCCAGTAAGGCCAAGGCAACGACGGCGACGCCGCGGTTCGGAAGGATGCGCATCGGCGGGCTCCTCGGATGAAAGGGAGCCGCATCGTGCGAGACGTCGGCAGCCCTGTCCAGTCGGTGCGCCATGTGCGGGGCTGACTGAAGGTAAGCCAAGGGCAAAGCCTTCAACACAGAGCACACGGAGCACACGAAGAAAGCAGAGCAGGGCAAAAAATCGATCGGAATCTTCCTTGCTCTGGCTCTTCTTCGTGTGCTCCGCGTGCTTCGTGTTCCAGGCTTTTCGCTCTTGTACGGAACCCCTTTCCCGCAAGCGGGTGAGGGGGAACCGGTGCCGCGGGGCTGTCGCTCCGGCTACAGCAGCGGAACGAGCAGCAATGCGACGATGTTGATGATCTTGATGAGGGGGTTCACGGCGGGGCCGGCGGTGTCCTTGTAGGGATCGCCGACGGTGTCGCCGGTCACGGCCGCCTTGTGCGCGTCCGAGCCCTTGCCGCCGAAGTTGCCGTCCTCGATGTACTTCTTGGCGTTGTCCCACGCGCCGCCGCCGGTGGTCATCGAGATCGCGACGAACAGGCCGGTGACGATGGTGCCGATGAGAAGGCCGCCGAGCGCCTGCGCGCCGGCAAGCGGGCCGCCGATGAAGCCGAAGCCGAAGCCGACCACGATCGGCACCAGCACCGGCAGCAGCGAGGGCACCATCATTTCCTTGATCGCGGAGCGGGTCAGCAGGTCCACCGCGCGCGAGTAATCCGGCTTGGTCGTGCCCTGCATGATGCCCTTGATCTCGCGGAACTGGCGGCGCACTTCCTCCACCACGCTGCCGGCCGCGCGGCCGACCGCTTCCATCGCCATCGCGCCGAACAGGTACGGGATCAGGCCGCCGATCAGGAGGCCGATGATCACGTAATGGTTGGAGATGTCGAACGTGAAGATCAGGTCCGGGTGTTCGGCGCCGAGCTTGTGCGTGTAGTCGGCGAAGAGCACCAGCGCGGCTAGGCCGGCCGAACCGATCGCGTAACCCTTGGTCACGGCCTTGGTGGTGTTGCCGACCGCGTCGAGCGGATCGGTGACGCCGCGCACTTCCGGCGGCAGGTCGGCCATCTCGGCGATGCCGCCGGCGTTGTCGGTGATCGGGCCATAGGCGTCGAGCGCGACGATCATGCCGGTCATCGACAGCATGGCGGTCGCGGCAATGGCGATGCCGTAGAGGTCGGCCAGGTGGTAGGCGCCCCAGATCGCGGCGCAGATCGCCAGCACCGGCCACGCCGGCGAGCGCATCGACACGGCGAGGCCGGCAATGATGTTGGTGGCGTGGCCGGTGGTCGAGGCGCCCGCGACGCCGCGCACCGGGCTGTATTCGGTCGCGGTGTAGTACTCGGTGATCCACACGATCACGCCGGTCAGCACCAGGCCGATCACGGCGCAGCCGAACACGTTCCACACCCCGTACTGGCTGTCGGCCATCAGCTGCTGCGTCACTGGGATGAAGGCGAGCAGCGCCAGCACGGCGGAGACCACGACGCCCTTGTAGAGCGCGTTCATGATCTTGCCGCCCGCGCTCGCACGCACGAAGAAGGTGCCGATGATCGAGGCGATGATCGACACGCCGCCCAGCACCAGCGGGTAGAGCACCGCGTGCGTGCCGGCCTGCGCCGCCATCACGCCGCCCAGCAGCATGGTCGCGATCAGCGTCACCGCGTAGGTCTCGAACAGGTCCGCCGCCATGCCGGCGCAGTCGCCGACGTTGTCGCCCACGTTGTCGGCGATCACCGCCGGGTTGCGCGGATCGTCCTCGGGAATGCCGGCCTCGACCTTGCCCACGAGGTCGGCGCCGACGTCGGCGCCCTTGGTGAAGAGCCCGCCGCCCAGGCGCGCGAAGACCGAGATCAGCGACGAGCCGAAGGCGAGGCCGACCAGCGCGTGCAGCGCGTGGTCCATGCTGTAGCCGATCCGCTGCAGCACGACGTAGTAGCCGGCGACGCCGAGCAGCGCCAGGCCGACCACCAGCAGGCCGGTGATCGCGCCGCCGCGGAACGCGACCGCCAGCGCGGCCGGGATGCCCTTGCGCGCGGCTTCGGCGGTGCGCACGTTGGCGCGCACCGAGATGTTCATGCCGATGTAGCCGGTGAGGCCGGAGAGGATCGCGCCGAGCGCGAAGCCGATGCCGGTGCCCCAGTCCAGCGCGAAGCCGATCACCACGAACAGCACGATGCCGACGAGGGCGATCGTGCGGTACTGGCGGTTGAGGTAGGCGCGCGCACCTTCCTGGATCGCCGCGGCGATCTCCTGCATGCGGGTATTGCCGGTCGGCTGGGCGAGGATCCAGCGGATGGACCACGCGCCATAGAGAATCGCGAGGACCGCGCAACCCAGCGCGATCCACAACCCGTAATGATCGAACAGCATCGAACCCTCCCTTGACGTACCAGGACGCGAACGGAAAAAACGCGGGGACCAGCGAGCGCAACCGGGGCGAGTATAGCCAGCACGCCGCGCCGGCGCGCGGGGCGGCACCCTGCAGCGGGTGGCGTGCGCGGCCGCCGGGGCGGCTCAGGTTGCCGGTTCGTAGGGCGGCAGGCGGCGCTCCAGCAGGTGGTTGCCGAGCCGCACGTAGTCGGGCAACCCGTCCTTGGACCAAGCGAGGGACGCCTCGCCCCGCACCAGCGGGGTGAGGTAGCGCCGCGCCGCGGCGGTGATGCCGTAGCCGTCGCGGCGGATGAAGGACTTCGGCAGCTTCTTCTCGCGGTTGGCGATGCGCTCCAGCGGCGCCGCCACGATGCGCCAGCGATAGGGGGAATCGGACCTGCGCTCGATCACCGGCATGGTGGCGTTGCGCCCTGCCAGCGCGTAGGCGACCGCGGCCTTGCCGACCGCGATGGCCTGGTCGGCATCGGTTTTCGAGGCGACGTGGCGTGCCGAGCGCTGCAGGTAGTCCGGCAGCGCCCAGTGCACCTTGTAGCCGAGTTCGCGCCGCACGGTGGCCGCGAGGTAGGGCGCCACGCCACCGAGCTGGGCATGGCCGAACGAATCGGTGCTGCCCGCTTCGGCGAGGAACCGCCCGGCCGCATCGCGCACGCCCTCGGAGGCAACCACCACGCAGTAGCCGACGCGCTCCACCGTCCGGCGCACGCGTGCAAGGAAATCCGCCGGGTCGAACGGCCGTTCGGGGAACAGGATCAGGTGCGGCGCCTCGCCCGGCGCGCGCGCGGCGAGACCGCCTGCCGCGGCGATCCATCCGGCGTGGCGCCCCATCACCTCGAGGATGAAGACGCGGGTGGAGGTTTCGTGCATCGACTCGACGTCGAGGCTCGCCTCGGCCACCGCCACGGCAGTGTATTTGGCGACCGAGCCGAAGCCGGGGCAGCAGTCGGTGACGGCGAGATCGTTGTCGACTGTCTTGGGCACCCCGACCACGGTCAGCGGATAGCCGAGCTCGGCGCCCATGCGCGAGATCTTGAGGGCCGTGTCGGCCGAGTCGTTGCCGCCGTTGTAGAGGAACCAGCGGATGCGATGGGCGCGGAACACCGCGATCAGCCGCTCGTAATCGGAACGGTCCTTCTCCAGCGGCTTCAATTTGTAGCGGCAGGAGCCGAACGCGCCGCCCGGCGTGCGCTGCAGCGCGGCGACCGCGGCGCGGCTTTCCCGGGTGGTGTCGACCAGAGCCTCGCGCAATGCGCCGAGGATGCCGTCGCGCGCCGCCAGCACCGGAACGCCCGCCGCGCGCCCGGCTTCGATCACCGCGCCCGCGGTGGCGTTGATGACGGCGGTGACGCCGCCCGATTGCGCATACAGCAGGCGATCCTGGCCCATCGCGGCCTCCCGCTCAGGTGGTGGCGCCCGCTGGCGGGCGCGCGGACGTGGCACGGCAGCGCGACGGCATGCCGCGCCGCGCGGTTTGACAGCCCCGGGGGCAACCGCTAGCGTGCCAGCCAGTGGCGCACACCACGCCGTCGTGGCGACATCGGAGCATCATGCGACTCGTTCTACTCGGCGCGCCCGGTTCGGGCAAGGGGACCCAGGCGGATCTGCTGAAGACCGAGCTTGGCGTTCCGCACGTGTCCACCGGCGACCTGCTGCGCGCCGCAGTCAAGGCGGGTACGCCCCTGGGGCTCGAAGCCAAGGCCGTGATGGAAGCGGGCAAGCTCGTCTCCGATGCCATCGTGCTGGCGATGCTGGAGCAGCGCCTGGCCGAACCCGACGCCGCCAGCGGCTTCATCCTCGACGGCTACCCGCGCAACGTCGCCCAGTGCGAGGCGCTGCAGGCGTTGCTGGCGCGCATCGGCCAGCCGCTGGAAATCGCCATCAAGCTCGACGTGCCGAGCGAACTGATCGTCCAGCGCATCGCCGGCCGCGCGGCCGCTCAGGGGCGCAAGGACGACACGCCCGAAACCGTGCGCGAGCGCCTGCGCGTGTATGCCGAGCAGACCGAACCGGTGGCG
The DNA here is from genome assembly GCA_023412995.1 of Pseudomonadota bacterium. Classification (GTDB taxonomy): domain Bacteria; phylum Pseudomonadota; class Gammaproteobacteria; order Xanthomonadales; family Rhodanobacteraceae; genus Dokdonella_A. The sequence continues at coordinate 5,495 of JAEZQS010000238.1, read as the reverse complement.
GACTACTTCGCCGGCATCGGCAAGCTGGTGGTGGTGGACGGCGTCGGCGAACTGGCCGAGGTATCGCGCCGGATCCTCGAAGCACTGCCGGGTGAGCGCCGCGGCGCGCGCCTGAGCGCCTGAACCGGCAAGCGACGCATCGCCGTCCAGCGCGTCGCCATGGCCACGAATGCAGCGGAACTGGCGCGCCTCGCCGGCCAGTTGTGCCTGTTCCGCACCCGTCCGCAGGACTTTCCGCACGCCCCGCGCCTGCTGCTGGCGCTGTGGGTCGCCGGCATCGTGCTGGACGGCCTGGTCGGGCAGGTGCTCGGCTTCGGCGCGGGCGCGCTGGGCGAGGCCCTCCTGTCCAGCGTGGTCGTGCTCGGCTTGTGCTGGGTGGCGCTGGCGATCCGCCAGCTGCGCCACCGCTTCGTGCAGGCCGCGATCGCGCTGCTCGCGGCCGGCCTGGTGTTCTCGCTCGGCCAGCTGCTGCTGGCGCTGCTGGCGGGCGAAGCGCCGGTGGAGGGGCAGGCGCCGACGGGCGTGCAGCTCGTTGCCGGCTCTGCGGCGTTTGGCCTGCTGGCGTGGCAGGTCGGCGTGTTCGCCCATGTCATGCGCCACGCGATGGAAGCGGCCTACGGCCTCGCCTTCGCGCTGGTCGTGTCGTGGGTGGTCGCGTACTGGGCCCTCGATGGCCTGCTTTTCCCATGACCCATCCGCCCCCCCCGAAATGGTGCCAGGGACAATTTCCGCCGATGTCCGGACGCTGCCACGGAGACTTCCGTCGGGCGCGATCGCGAGGCACGGCACGGCCCGCGCGGCGGCGCAGCGGGCAAAATGGTCCCTGGCACCGTTTCGAGGCAGGCGGTAAGGACTGGCACGACGCGGGCAACGACATCCGGGACACGGCATGCGCATCCACATCCTCGGCATCTGCGGCACGTTCATGGGCGGCATCGCGGCACTCGCGCGCGAGCTCGGGCATGCGGTTGAAGGCTCCGACGCCAACGTCTATCCGCCGATGTCGACCCAGCTCGAGCGGCTCGGGATCGTGCTCAAGCAGGGCCTGCGCGCCGAACACCTCGATCCGGCGCCCGACCTCGTGATCGTCGGCAACGCGCTCTCGCGCGGCAATTCCGCCATCGAGTACCTGCTGGATGCGCGACTGCCCTACGTCTCCGGCCCGCAATGGCTGGGCGAGACGCTGCTGGCCAGGCGCCGGGTGCTCGCGGTCGCCGGCACGCATGGCAAGACCACCACCACCTCGCTGCTGGCGTGGATCCTCGACTCGCAGGGACTCGCGCCGGGTTTCCTCGTCGGCGGCGTACCGGCCAACTTCGGCGTGTCGGCGCGCCTGGCGCCGGGATCGGCGAGCCGGGATCCGCAATCGACGGCCACGCCGGTTGGGCCTGCCATCCCGGCCGTCCACGCCAAGCCGGATCCCGACCGCGCGCCCTTCGTCATCGAGGCGGACGAATACGACACCGCGTTCTTCGACAAGCGTTCCAAGTTCGTGCACTACCGCCCGACCGTCGCGATCCTCAACAACCTCGAATACGACCACGCCGACATCTTCCCCGACGTCGCCGCGATCCAGCGCCAGTTCCACCATTTCGTGCGCACCGTGCCGGGCAACGGACGCCTGGTCGTCAACGCCGAAGACGAACGCCTCGCCGAGGTGCTGGCCATGGGTTGCTGGACGCCGGTGGAAACCTTCGGCCTGGATGTTGGCGACTGGCGTGCGCGCCTGCTGGCGGCGGACGGCTCGTCCTTCGCGGTGTCGCGCCGCGGCCGCGAGCTGGGTTCGGTGCAGTGGGACCTCAGCGGCCGCCACAACGTGATGAACGCGCTGGCGGCGCTGGCCGCCGCGCACGCGGTCGGCGTCGACGTGGCCGCGGCACTGCCCGCCTTGGCGAAGTTCCGCAACGTCGCGCGGCGGATGGAGACGGTGGGGGAGGCGGGCGGCGTGCGCGTCTACGACGACTTCGCCCACCACCCCACCGCGATCGCCACCACGCTGGCGGGCCTGCGCGCGCGCATCGGCACGGGGCGCATCCTCGTCGGCCTCGAGCCGCGATCCAACACGATGCGCCTGGGAACGCACGTGGACGAGCTGGCGCCGGCGCTCGCCGATGCCGATGCCGTGGTGCTTCTGCAGCGACCGGAACTCCCATGGGACGCCGGCCACGTGGTGGAGGCACTGGCCGGGCGCGGGCGCAGCGCCGCCAGCGTGGGTGAACTGGTTGCCTCGCTGCTGGATGGCGTGCAGTCGGGGGACCACGTCGTCTTCATGTCCAACGGCAGTTTCGAGGATGCACCCCGCCGCTTCGTCGCCGGACTCGCGCAGCGCCCCGGCGCGGCGGCGCCAGGCGGCGACGCCTGAGCGTCGCGGGCATTCGCACCGTGGGCCGCACCGACATCCCGCTGTTCCCGCTCTCGGCGGTGCTGTTCCCGGGTGGCACGCTGTCCCTGCGCATCTTCGAGCGGCGTTACCTCGACATGGTGCGCGACTGCGCGCGCCGCGGCAGCGGGTTTGGCGTGTGCCTGATCCTGGATGGCAGCGAGACCGGCGCGCCCGCCGTGCCGGCCGCCATCGGCACGCTCGCGCGCATCACCGATTTCCACACCCTGCCGGACGGTCTGCTCGGCATCGACGCCGAAGGCGGGCGGCGCTTCCACGTGCAGGAAGCGCGCGTCCGCGACAACGGCCTGGTGCATGCCGACGTTGCCCTGTGGCCGGACGAACCGGTGCTGCCGGTGCCGCCGGAGCATGGCCTGCTGCCCACCATCCTCGAACGCCTGCTGGAGAAAACAGGCGGACCGTGGTCGCACGCCGATCGGGCGTGTTTCGACGATGCCAGCTGGGTCGGTTTCCGCCTGGCCGAGTTCCTCCCGCTGGAAGCGCCGTCACGGCAGGCGCTGCTGCAACTGGAAAACCCGCTGCAGCGGCTCGAACGCCTGCAGCACGTGCTGCCGCGGTTCCAGCGACCCTGACCTGGGCGGTCGCCGCCACCCGCCCCGCCGTCGTCAGGGCGCGGGTCCGTCGAAGCCGTTGGCGAACACGGGATCGACGCCGGCATCGCGCCACGCGGCCACGAAGTGGATTGGTGCGCCACCGGCCTGGCTGAACAGGCCGCCGGCGAACAGCGTGCCATCGGCCACGGCCAGCGAGCGGACGGTGTCGTCCATGCCGGAACCGAGGGGAGACCACTGCGCCCCGTCCCAAGCGGCAATCCGTTCCGCCGGCGCGCCGCCGGCAGCATGGAACACGCCGCCTGCCACCACCCTTCCGGCATAGGCCACCAGGGACGTGACCGAGCCATCCAGGCCCGTGCCGAGCGTCGTCCAGGCCGTCCCGTTCCAGCGCGCCAGATGGCCCGCCGGCGCGCCGCCGGCCAGCGTGAACGACCCGCCCGCCAGCAAGGTGGCCTCTTGCACGAGCAACGTGTACACATGCCGGTTGAACGACGTGCCATCGAGTCCGGCGCCGAGCGGCGCCCACGCCGCCCCGTTCCAGCGGGCGATGTCCTGCGCGGCAACCCCGCCGGCGTGGTCGAACAGGCCGCCGACCACGAGTTCGCCGCCGTACACCGCGAGCGATTCGCCCGTGCCCGCGTACACGCCATCGGTGAGGCCGCTGCCGAGGGGCCACCAGTTCTCGCCATCCCAACGCGCGATGCGCTGCGCCGCGACACCGTCGATCGAGCTGAATTCGCCGGCGACGATGAGGTCGCCGCCGAAAGCGGCGATCGCGCGCACCGGCGCGTCGGCGCCTTCCCCGAACGGCCACCACTGGACGCCGTCCCAGCGTGCCAGGTAGTTCGCCGGGACGCCTCCGGCCGAGCGGAAAAGCCCGCCGGCGATGAGCTGGCCGTCGAACGTCGCCAGCACCACCGGACTGCCGCTGGTGAGGCCGCCACCCAGGTCCGACCAGGCCGCGCCATCCCACGCCGCGATGTTGTGGACGGCGACGCCGCCGGCCTCGCTGAAGGTCCCGGCCACCACCAGCGTGTCGCCGTAGGTCGCCACCGCCTGCACGCCGGCGCCAACTCCGTCGGCGATGCCGCTGCCGAGCGGGGTCCATTGTCCGTCGGCCGCCCTGCGTGCCTGCCAGCCGGGGAGTGCGGCGGCGACGAACCCGCTGGCGAAGACCGCCGCCAGCAGCAGGGCGGTTGCGGCGGCACGGCGGCGTCTGGTCCGCGCCGGCCCGGGTGCGATCGCTGGAAACCGATGTCGGGTACGCATGGAAGCCCTCCTCGTCCGCTGGTGCGGGGTGCAGGGACTCCTGCGTGAAAGGGCGCCGAACCGGCTCACCCCGGCGGGCAGCCGAGCGGGTCAGCCGTGCCTGCCGCCGTGGTCGCCCAGCCGGAAGCGGCAGGCGCGGCCGCCGCGCAGCAGGCATTCCATGTGGTGGACGGTGCGGCCGCTGGCCGCTTCCATGAAGGCGATGTCGAAACGGCAGATGTCCGGATGGGCCCTGGCGAGCGCATGGAAGACACAGTTGTACACCTCCACCTGCATCTCGCCGTCTCGCCGCACGGCCTGCGCCTCGTAGCCGAGCGCGTCCAGTTGCGCCGCGAGCGTCGCCGCCGGTTCGCCCTCATTCGGGCCCTCGCGTGCCGCGGCCTCAGTGCCGAGCTGGCGGCCCATGCTGGCGAGCATCGCCTGCACGCCTTCCTTGCCGACGCTGGCGTAGAGGTGTTCGAGCAGGCTGGTGGCGACCAGGCCATAGTGGCGCGGGAAGAGGTCGCGCCCCGCGGGTTGCAGGAGATAAACCGCCTGCGGCCGGCCGCCGGTCAGGCGGGCACTGCCACGTTCGACCAGCCCGGCGACGATCAACGCGGTCAGGTGTTGCCTGACCGCGTTGTGCGTCACGCCCAGCCCCTGGCACAGCGCCTCGACGCTCGCGCCCTGCGGCGCCAGCAGCAGGCAGCGCAGCAGCTTCTGCTGCGTCGGCCCGAGCTGGCGCAGGGAACGGGTCGCTTTCACGCGGCCTTGTCGGGGAACTGCTGCGCGATTGCGCCGGCGAGCGCGTCGGCGATGACGTCCATGTGCGCCTGCATGGCTTTCCAGGTCGCGACCTCGGCCTGCATGTCGCCCTGCATGATCTCCTTCACCTGTGCCTGGTGGTGGGCGGCATGGGCCAGCAGCAGGCCGCGCACGCCATCGGCGGTCAGGTGGGGATTGGCGCCGGCGAGGAATGCGGCAATCGCGTCGGCGTTGGCGGAGAGGTCCCTCATGGCCTTGTCCGCCCCGGCGGCATCGCCGGCGTGGGTGGCATCGGTCAGGGCCTTGACGCCGCCCCAGTGGCCCCCGAGGAGTTCCATCATGCGGCTGCCCGCGGCGTCGCCGTAGAAGCCGGCCACGGCATCGGAGAGCTGGCGCGCGTTGGCGACGACGTCGTCGGCCGCGCGGCTTGCCGCGGACGCATCGACTGCCTTGACGGCCATGGCATAGGCACGCGTGTGCTGCACATGGCCTTGCCACAGGCTGCGCATGGGCGCATGCAGTTGCGG